>NZ_JBXKJL010000315.1:0-1946 GCF_056994735.1 Geomonas sp. | reverse complement strand
TCGACCCGACCACCTTCATTGTCCTGGGGGGCCCCGAGGTCTCCTTCGGCTCGTTCGAGATGATGGTCCAGAACCGGGGAATCGACTGCATCGTCCGGGGCGAAGGGGAAGAGAGCTGTCGAGAGCTGCTGCTCGCTCTGCGCGACGGCGCCCCCCTTGACGACATAGCCGGCATCACCTGCCGGGAAGGGGACGACATCATAGCCAATGCCGAGAGGGGGCCGGTGACGGAACTTGATACCATACCCTCTCCTTTCGCGGCCGGGCTGGCCGACCTGTCCAAGCCCCTTGTATATTACGAGACCTCCCGTGGCTGCCCGTTCTCCTGCGCATTCTGCATGTCTTCCATCGAAAGCGGCGTCCGTTCCTTCTCGATGGAGAGGATTCGCCGGGACCTGACCCTCCTCATGGGAAAGGGTGTGCAGACGGTCAAACTGGTCGACCGGACCTTCAACTACGACGCCGTCAGGGCCAACGAGATCTGGCGCTTCATCCTGGAACACAACAGGAAGAGCAAATTCCACTTCGAAATAGCCGCGGAACTGCTCACCGATGACAACCTGGCCCTCCTCGCCGAGGTCCCCCCCGGGAACTTCCGCTTCGAGATCGGAGTGCAATCGGGGGGGGAGGAGACGCTCGCCAAGGTGTCGCGGCGGTCGAGCCTCGAGAAGCTTTATGAAAAGGTCAGACGGCTTAAGGCGGAGACCCAGGTAACGCTCCACCTCGATCTTGTAGCCGGACTCCCCGGTGAAGCGCTGGAGGGATTTCTCGGATCCCTGGAAGGCCTCTTCGCGCTCAACCCGGATCACATCCAGGTCGAGGCCCTCAAGGTCATGAAAGGGACGCAGATGCGCGGCATCGCCCGCAAGGAGCACTACCAGTACTCCGATGCGGCCCCCTATAAGGTGCTGCGGACTCCTTGGCTGAGCTTCGTGGAGATCGGGAGAATTGAGGCCATCAGCCGCCTTATCGAATTCCTCTACAACAGCGGCCGATTCGCAGCCTCCTTGCGGGAAATGGCGGCAGTGGCACCCCTGTCAGAGGTACTGGCCTCCGCTGCACTCTTCTTCGAGGAACACTCCCTGGCAGCCAATCTCTCACTCCCGCTCCTCTTCGACGCGTGGTGGCGCTTCGCATCCTTCTTCCTGAAGGAAGAGTCCCTCGAGAGCTTCCGCGATGCTCTCTGCTTTGACCTCTGCCTGACCGGATATCCCGGCGGCAAGGCACCTGCTTTCTTCGAACCCGATCTGGAAACGACCTCCAAAGGCGCTCCCGCCTCCCTCCCCGCAGCAAAACATGGCGAACGGGTAAGGTATTACCGCAGGCACTTCCGCCGCGACTACCGGGTTAAGCCGTGGTCGGACCGCCCCGCCGAGATCACCTTCGTCTACCGCTCGGCTCCCGGCGCGGGGCTGACAGTGGAAGTGATGTGAGACAGGACCTCTCCGAGGCCCTCCCCGTCATTCTCATGGACGTCATTCGGACCCGGGTCTCCAACGCCTTCCCTGACTCTTTCAAGCACGCCCCCCCGTTACCTCAACCCGCCTAACCAGCACCGCCTCACCCGGCAACCGCAAAACGAGATAGTCGCTTGAAGTACCGCGAGCGGAGGCAATACTAATGATGAGCACCATGGAACCGTACTAAGCCTGTCCGGAAGGAGGTTTGCCATGAGAGAGCGGTTCATCATCTGGCTCTTTATCCTTTTCCTCGTTACAGCGACGGAGGCCAGGGCCGAGCCTGCAATCTCGGCCGAACCTGCCCTGCCGGCGGTAACCCGCGGGCAGGAGGTGATCGTTCACGGAAAGGACTTCCCGCGCCCCGATGAGAGGGGGGAATACCAGGTACTTCTCAATAGCGGCAAGCCCGGCGACACAATCACCCTTCCCGCCAAGTGGGTTGACCCGAACACCTTCACCTTCTCTATCCCGCGGGAGAAGTCGCTG
>NZ_JBXKJL010000314.1:0-1841 GCF_056994735.1 Geomonas sp. | reverse complement strand
TGTGGAAGGCGGAGGAAAGCAGAGACGGTGGACGGCCAAAGACTGTGACACTGAGTTTATAAGTGATCTGTTAATGGCAATTTTGTCAACATCTAACTTGTAATCTTCGTTGTGGGGTTCAAATTGGCAGCGGGGGCCATTTTTCTTTTTGCCTGGCTTGGCGTAGGCGATAGCTCTCCCCGTTAGCCTCGATGATGTGGCATCTGTGGGTTAGCCGGTCCAAGAGAGCACCTGTCAGCCGTTCGCATCCCAAGATCGTCGCCCATTGGTCAAAGGGCAGGTTCGAGGTCACGATCAGGCTCTGGTACTCGTAGGCGTGACTGACCACCTCAAAGAGCAGCTCGGCCCTGGCCTTGGAGAACGGGATATAGCCCAGCTCGTCGAGCACGATCAATTCAAGCCCCCGCAGCTGTTTGTGCAGTCGTTGTAAGCGCCGCTCATCCTGGCTTTCCATTAACTCGGTGACCAGATCCATCACGGTATAGAAGCGCACCTTGCGGCCTTGGGAACAGGCCGCAAACGCCAGGGCCGTGGCCAGATGCGTCTTGCCGGTTCCCGGGTTGCCGACCAAGAGCACGTTTTCTTTCCTGTCGACATATTGCCCTCGCGCCAACTCCCGGATCAAAGGCTCGTTGATCGAGGGCTGGGCCTTAAAACTGAAGGTGTCTATTACCTTGACCACGGGGAAGTTTGCCGCGAGGATGCGTCTTTCGGCCGCGCGCTCCTCCCGCCTCAGTGCTTCTCTTTCAGCCAGACGCAGCAAAAAAGTCAAATAGTCCGCGCGCTCCTGCCCGCAGAGCTTGGCAACCGCAGCATACTCCTTGAGCATCGTCGCCAGCTTCAATCTCTTCAAGTAATACTCCAGCAGCACCGTCGGTTTATCGCTGCTGTCCATAGCGTGCCTCCCCAGAGAGCAGCACGCGGTAGGCCGTCAGATCGGGCCGGTCCACCTGCACCCGGCGCAAGTGTTTTTGCCCGTCAAGCAGAAAGCTGCTCGGCTGCAAAGACGGCCGCGGGGATAAGAACTGGGCAATCGCATCGCGGCCGTGAACCCGCATGGCAAGAGCCTTTTCCACGGCCCATTCGAGTCTGCTCATCGGGTAGTCTTCCAGAAGCCTCAGCACCCGGATGAACTCCCGGGTGCCATCGCCCTGCTTTCGCTGCTCGTTCTCCAATCTGCGCCGCAACACGTTAAAGCAATCCGGCAGGTTCAGCTCGGCCATCGGGCGAGCATGATCGATCGCACCGGGCTTTCGTTCCAGCAGCGGCAGGTAATGCAGGTAATTGAAAAACACCCCCTCCTTGCCCCAGGAGCGCCGATGCTCCGCCACCACCGACTGCTTGTGGACCAGCCGCACCCGATCCACATAGCCTTTGACCAGAACCTCGTGATGCGCATAGGCGACGGGCACAGAATAATCGTTGCGGTCAAAGCGGACCAACGATAGCGAGTTGGCCCGGGTGGGCAGCTTCCGGCAGGCATCAAACCCACCGGCCGGAAGCGGCAAAAACGCAGCCCGGTCCTCCGGCAAAAGCTGGCTCTTGGTCCCGCTCTTGCCGCGAAGACACCGCTTGAGATCCTCCCGGCAGGCTTCGGCCAGCTTGAAGTTCAGCTCCTCCAGGCTACTGACCTGCGGCACGGGCACAAGAAAGTTGAGCCGGGTATACTTGACCACGCCCTCCACCACACCCTTCTCATTGGCGCGTCTCACCCGGCAAAAATGCTCCCGAAACAGATAGTGGCTTTGCAGCTTTAAAAAACCGTCGGTAAACCTCCGCTCGCAGGAGCCCAGCACCTGAGAGACCAAGACCTTGCTGTTGTCGTAGCTGATCCGGTTGGG
>NZ_JBXKJL010000313.1:0-1719 GCF_056994735.1 Geomonas sp. | reverse complement strand
GGGTTGCCGTGAAAGTAGGGGTCTCGCAGGACAATAGAAGGCCGTCGTCGCGTCAGCGACGTTTTTTCAGACCACCGTCGGAACGAAGTTAAGCTGCCTTCGGCAGGTAGCCGTATTTCTTCAATTGCCGAAGCCAACGTGGAGCGTTACGTTGGACTAGGAGAGCCTCGTAATCGACAGTAGTATCGTGATAAGGAACGTGACGCGACAACACCACGAACACCGTTTTGAGCACTTTATGAGCCACGGCGATAATCGCCTTCTTGGTTCCCCGACGCATGACCAAGCTCTGATAGCGGCTCTTAAATTGACTGGTCGTTCGGACGGCGGCCCAGGCGATCTCACAGAGGAGGGCGCGGACATAGCGATTGCCTGGGATGGTCCGACCGGCCCGGCGCTTGCCGGCGGATTCGTGATTACCGGGGCAAACCCCGGCCCACTTCGCCAAGCGGCCCGCGTGGCCGAAGGCCGCCATGTCCAGGCCGATTTCCACCACGAGCTTGGCGGCAGCTAAGCGATCTATCCCCGGAATGGTCAACAATAATTGCATGGCCGCCTCCTGGGGTGTCAGGGCGTCGAACAACTGCCGTTCGAGGTCGGCCAACTGGGTTTCCAGGAACTGGAGATGCTGCCGGATCATCCGGGCGACAAACACGTGGTGCGCGCTGAGTTCTCCTTGCAGGGCGGCCAGCAACTCTGCCCGGGGGGCCTGCAGGCGCCCGACGAAGGCCAGCGCCTGTTCCGGCGTTCCACCGTTGAGTAGGCAGTCGATCATGGCCCGAGCGGCCACCCCATGGGCGTCGGAGACGACCGCCGTGAGGCGGATGCCGGCATCGCTTAACACCCGTACCAGGCGGTTTTTCTCCGCCGCAAGCATGGCGGTGGTCCGGTGGTGATAACGGCTGAGTTGGCGCAGATTCCGCAGGGACGCCGGTGGGATGAAACTGCCGCGCAGCAAGCCAGCACGGGCTAACATGGCCAGCCACTCGGCATCGCTGGTGTCGGTCTTGCGGCCGGGCACCTTTTTGACATGCTGAGCATTCACCACCAACGCCCGGATGCCGACCTTCTCCAAGGCCGCATAGGGACTTTTCCAGTAAATCCCGGTACTCTCCATCACCACCGTGTCCGGTTGAAATCCGGCAATCCAATCCGCCATAGCGCGCCGATCCCGCTGGAAGGCCCCGAATTGCTGTCGATGGACTTCCGGTTCACACCCAGGTTCGGCGACAATAACACAGACTGAGAGGGTGGACAGATGAACGTCCATCCCGACAGCGCAGCGAAAAATCGGTTGAATGTCCATGAACACCTCCCCGCAAACCAGGTTAAAAATAACGACTAGCGAGGAGTACCTCAGAGTCCCGAAGAGCACCTGACCATTCGAGATCGGTTCCTCAGGAGAACCGGTTCGTGATGGTCGGTCAGGTTGCCGTACGCGCTCAAGGGCAGCAGTCGGGGGTACAAGTCAGGACCACAGGCTCATGTTGAGGACGGAGTCAAACTACCATTCCCACCGCGACCTTGGGGAGGCACTCCTCAGGACGATAACGTACTTTCATCCACGGGGGTGTCAAGGAAATGAAATGACCGTTGAGGTGTCTACCCACCGCACGGACTGGGTCGTGACTAACGATCCTACTCAGGAATCTACGGAGGCCACACAAAAGGCGTGTGGCTTTCGCTGGAAGATTGAGCAGTTGCACCGGGAAGGAAAAC
>NZ_JBXKJL010000312.1:0-18396 GCF_056994735.1 Geomonas sp. | reverse complement strand
GCTTTCATACATCGCGGGATTGACATATGGTGAAAATTGCATAATACTGGCGCGACATCAGTAATACCGCAGTCAAGCCTCCACATGATGCATAAGGTTACCGATGAAAACCGACCTTTTCCGCAGCATCGCCACCAACCTCCCCAACGGCATCTACGTCATCCAGCACGGCAAGGCCCTCTTCGTCAACGAACGCTTCGGCAAGATCTTCGGCTACTCCTCCGTGGAGGAACTGATCGGCCGGGACATGTTCTCCTCCGTCTATCCCGACCGCGATTCCGAAGACCTCTTCCGCAGGATCCACGAGCAGCTCTTTTCCGGCGGCTCCGCCACGGTATCCTGGGGACAGCCTTCGGCCAAGGTCGACGGCACCCAGTTCTGGGTCGAGATTGAGGCAAGGCTGATCGAGGTGGAGGGAGAGCCGGCCATCCTCGGTACCATCCTGGACCGCACCGACTGCAAGCTCCTCGGCGAAGCGATGCACGCCTCCCAGGAGACGCTCAAACTCCTGCTCGATGCCATGGAGGACCGGGTCTACGTGGTGACCGACGACTACCGGATCGTCTACGCCAACCGCAAGATGAGGGAGGGCCTGTGCGGGGATCTCGCCACCGACTTCTGCTACAAGGTCTGCCGCGGCCTCGACGCCCCCTGCGCGGACTGCTCCACCGACCACATCTTCATTTCCGATAGCCCTCTCCACAAGGAGTTCTTCAACGAGGTCACCAGGCTCTGGTATTCGGTGATCGAACTCCCGATCAGGATGCCGGGGGTGGACCGCCCCACCAAGCTGGCGGTTGCCCGGGACATCACCGAGCGCAGAAAGTCGGAGAGGATGATCCGTGCCCTGTCCCACCGCCTGCTCAACGTGCAGGAAGACGAACGAAAACACCTGTCGCGCGAGTTGCACGACGACCTGGGCCAGTGCCTGAGCGCCGCGAAGATCGCGGTTGACCTGCTGGCGGAGGACCTCTCCGGCGCGCCGGGGGACGTGGCGGGACGCATGGCCCAACTCTCGGCGGTACTGCACGGGAGCGTGCAGTCGATCAGGGATATCTGCGGGGGGCTGCGTCCCTCGTCTCTCGAGCGGCTGGGACTGGTGGAGGCCATCCGCAGCCACTGCGAAACGGTGGCGCCCCGACATGGAGTCAAGGTGGATTTCCGGCCCCACGGCATGGAAGGGGTGCGGCTCTCGGCGGAGGTCGAGATCAACCTCTACCGCATCTGCCAGGAGGCGCTCCACAACGTGGTCAGGCACGCCTCGGCCACGGAGGTCGAAATCCGCCTGGTCGCCTCCCACCCCATTCTCAGGATGCGCATCACCGATAACGGCAGAGGCTTCGATTGCACGGCCTCCGGGGCAAGAGGGGACGGGCGCCTCGGACTGGTCGGCATGGCAGAGCGGGCGGATCTTGTGAAGGGAACCTTTCAGGTCGCCTCGCGGGCCGGCGAAGGGACCCGCATCGCCGTGGATGTCCCCATCGCCTAGGGCCGTGCCCTTCCGGGAAGGGGGACACCGGGGAAGGTGCTTGTGCGGAAGTCGGTGGCCGTTGCATCCCCCCCTTGTCAAAGGGGGGACAGGGGGGATTTGCCGTAGGAGCGGCATCGTTGCTGCGGTTCGCGCCTGGGAGGGCGCTCCTACGAAAGGGAGAGCCGCCACCGCATGGCTTGCGTCCCTCCTCCCTGCCCCCGGAACCGGAGGGAGAGGGAACTTGTTGTGCAGCCGGCGGGCACAAAAAAAGGGCACGTGCCGTCGGGGAGCGACAGCCGTGCCCTATCTGATTGCAACTCTGCGGTATCGGCCGCGCCAGAGTTCAGGGAATTACGGAAAGGATGCCCGGGGAGGAGCCGCAGTTCTCGCACCCGGGCCGGAAGTTATATCAAAAAGCTCCGGCTGAACGTCGCCTTCTGCGTCCGCCCGCACCGTTTCCGCCACGCTAATCCTTATCGCCCGCCACCACTTCTACTTGAGTACATTTGTTGACCTCGCCCCGTTCTCCAGCCCCCGCGCAGCCTAAAACTCCGAGCAGGCCAGTTCCTCGGCACGAAGCGGGACCTACATCGTCCGAAAGACGGTGCAGGGGATGAACCGCATCGCCCGCCTTTCCGGCCTGTCGGTCGAAATCCCTAAATAAATCATCGCCCTGGCGGCAAAGTCCTGTATTATTTACAGTGCCTCTAATCTCTGCTGCAAGGTACCCTCATGGTCATCCAGGAAAACGAACTGCTGGCGCCCTACACCTCCCTCGTCATCGGCGGACCTGCCCGCTTTTTCACTACTGCCCGCAGCCTCTCGGAGCTGCGGGAGGCGGTCAGTTTTGCCGATGAGAGCAAGGTCCCCTTCGCCATACTCGGTGGGGGGAGCAATCTGCTGGTGAGCGACGACGGCTTCGATGGCCTGGTGATCAGGCTCAAGCTGGAGGGTGTGGCCATAGCGGGAACTTGGGTAAATGCGGGGGCGGGGGTTGACCTGACCTGGCTGGTGCACCATACCGCGGACCGGGGGCTGGCAGGGATGGAGTCGCTGGCGGGGATTCCGGGACTGGTCGGAGGAGCGGTGCGGGGCAACGCCGGGGCCTATGGGACCTGCATCGGCGAGCTCTGCCACAGGATATTCGCCCTGGAGGCCGATACCCTGGACCTTGTGGCCCTCAACCGGGAGCAATGCCGGTTCAGGTACCGCAACAGCCTCTTCAAGGATGACCGGCGCCTGATCGTGGTGGCGGCACTGTTGGAGCTCTCTCCTGACAACCGGGATGAGATCCACCAGAGGGTGCAGGCGACCCTGATCAAGCGTTCCGCCAGGAACCTGCAATGCGAAGGGAGCGTCGGCTCGTTCTTCATGAACCCTGTGGTGAGCGACAGCGGCTTGATCAGCAGGTTCGAAGAGGATCAGCATGTCCGCTGCCGGGAGGGTAGGATTCCGGCGGGGTGGCTGATCGATCAGGCGGGATTACGCAATACCAGCGTCGGCGGAGCCGCCGTCAGCTCCCAGCACGCCAACTACCTGGTGAACAGCGGCAGGGCCACCGCCGACGACATGCTGCGCCTGGCCGAACTCGTAAAAGGGAGGGTCCTGGCGGCCCTCGGGGTAGAGCTCCAGGAGGAGGTCAGCTGCCTGGGATTTACCCCCTCTCCAGTAGTTCCTGCCGAATCAGATCTGGTGCAACTTCCCGAAAACGCCTGAAGGATCCTTCCAACTCCCGGTACATCAGGGAGAGCTCGGCGGCAACTCCGTTGCCGGCATCCTCCTCTATCCGCGCAGCAATGCAGCGCATAGCCTCGGCGCCGATGTTGGCAGCAGCTCCCTTCACGCTGTGAGCATGCATGGTGGCGACGTCACAATCCCCCTCAGCGATGGCCTTGTCGAGGGCGGTCATCAATCCAGCCGTGCTCTCCTGGTATCTGTCAACGAACATCTCCAGGTACTGCGCCTCCCCCAGCCGGTCGAGAAGCCCCTTGACATCGAAGTCCGCAGCCCCGCTTCCCGCCTGGGAAAGGGTCTCTCCCTGCCCCGGCAGCGAATCATGTCCCTCCCTCGCCACCTCCCCTTCCGGCGGTCCGGCAACCGGCCGCGCCTTTTCCGGCAGCCAGCGCTGCAGGACTCCCCGCAGCTGCCCGATGCCGTAGGGCTTGGTCAGGTAATCGTCCATCCCGGCGGCGAAGCAGCGCTCCCGGTCGCCGGCGATGGCATTGGCGGTGAGGGCCACCACCGGGACCCGGCCGCCCCCGGCCGCCTCCTCGTGGCCGCGGATCAGGGCGCAGGCTGCGAAGCCGTCGAGCTGCGGCATCTGGCAGTCCATCAGGATGAGGTCGAAACCTCCAGCCCTGGCGGCGGCGACCACTTCAAGACCGTTCTGGGCGATCTCCACCCGGCAGCCCAGCATCTTCAGCATGTGCCGTACCACCTCCTGGTTCACCGGGTTGTCTTCGGCGACCAGGACGGCGGCATCGAAAGCGGCGATATCCGGCTCTTTCCCGTCCGCGCCGGCCCCGGAGCAAATGGCCGCGGCCTCCGGCAAAGCGGCGCCGAAACGGGCGGTGAACCAGAAGGTCGAGCCTTCCCCCGGTTCGCTTTCCACCCCCATCTCCCCGCCCATCAGCTCGGCCAGCTGCCTGGCGATGGCGAGGCCCAGGCCGGTGCCACCGTAGTTGCGGGTGGTGGAATAGTCGGCCTGGGTGAAGCTGTCGAAGATCCGCAGCTGGGCTTCGTGGTCGATGCCGATCCCTGTATCGGCCACCTCGAAGCGCAGCAGCAAAGCCTCGCCTCCACCCTCCATCCGGCTGATCCGCAGCGACACCTCACCCCGGCTGGTGAACTTCAAGGCGTTCCCGACCAGGTTCACCAGGATCTGGCGGAGACGCACCTGGTCGCCCTCCAGGTGCCGCGGCACCCCCCCCTGAACCGCCAGCTTAAGCCCGAGCCCCTTGCGCCGCGCCGCCGTGGAGAACATCAGCCTCACCTCCGAGACGAGGGCCTGGAGGTCGAATACGGAGAGTTCCAGCTCCATCCGTCCCGCCTCGATCTTGGAGAAGTCGAGGATGCTGTTGATTATCGAGAGGAGGGACTCGCCCGAGGCCCGTACCCCCTCGGCGAACCCTTGCTGCTCACCGGCCAGGCCGCTCTCCAGCAGCAGGGAGATCATCCCCAACACCCCGTTCATGGGGGTGCGTATCTCGTGGCTCATGTTGGCGAGGAACTGCGATTTGGCGATGTTGGCGGCTTCCGCTGCCTCCTTGGCCTGCTGCAGCTTGGCCACGGTCTGGTTGAGTTCCAGGTTGGTCGACGAGAGCTCGGCGGTCCGGTTCAACACCACCTCCTCCAGCTCGTCGCGGTTGGCCTCCAGCTTCTCGTCGCGCTGCTGGATCTGCACCAGCATCTCGTTGAAGCCGTCGATCAGGGTCCCGAGCTCGTCGTCCCCTTCCTTCCTGGCCCTGAGGGCGTAGCTCTTGTCGCGACTGACGGCCTTCATGACCTCGACCAGGTGCATGATCGGGTCGGAAATCACCCGCTGCAGCCGTGAGGCAAGGAGGTAGACCAGCAGCAGCCCGCCGATCATGACACCGGTCACCAGGGCGAAGAAGGACCGGAGGCGCTCGGTGAACTCCCGGCTGTCGGCCTGGATCACCACCATGCCGATCTGCTGGCCGTCCAGGACGATCGGTGCCTGGGCGTAGAGGTCATGCCGTATGGCGAAGGGGGAACGTGACTCCTGCAGCAAGCGGGTGAGCTTCGCGCCGTCGATACGGAAGCCGTCGCCGGAAGCGGAGGCGAAGGGAACCTGCCGCAGCTGCACCCCTTTCCCGAAGTACGAGGCCAGGGACTCTCCGTTTTTCAGGACCACGAAGGCCGCCGTGATTTCCGGCTTGGCCTTGAGACCGGAGAGGGTGTCCGCGGCGGCGTTGCGGTCGTTGAAGGCAACGGCGGCGGAGGTGTTGTTGGCGACGATCTCCGAGACCGCTTCCTGTTCCCCGCGCTCCTCGGTCAGGAAGCTGGCAGCCTCGTTGACCACGAAGGCTGCGCCGACCACGGCAAGGACGATGCAGTTGGTCAGCAGGAGTATGGCGATCAGCTTTTGTCTTATGGAGAAATCGCGAAAGCGGCAGATCATCAGCCCCCCTATTCCGACACGTCGTGCGCAAGCTTCAGCAACTGAGAGCTGACCCTGAGCCTGGCGCGGGTGGCTGCGGCAAGGTTGACGTCGAAACCGACACGTTTTTTAATGAAGACCAGATTAATCATCCCTCCGGCCTCGCAGAAGCCGTCCTGATCCCCGACCGTCAGTATCCGTAAGCTGTGGGCTTGTCTGAGGATGTGGGAGAGGCGGCCCTTTTCAGAGGCGCAAATGAAGAGGAGGTCGCACCCTTTGACCTCCTCGACGGTGCGGAAGTGGGTCACGATGATCCTGCGCCCCTTGGCGGTTTTCCCCTTCACCGCATCGAGGGCGTCGTCGAAAGGGTCGCGTCCCAGGATCCCAATGCAGATGGTGGATGGCGAGCTCATGCCATCGGGCCACTCCACGAACTTCAGGAAGTTGTAGAGGAAGGCGGCCTTGACCTGGTACTCGGGGCTTGCCGGCGAGGCCGCCAGCGTACCGGCACTCCCCGCCAGCAGCGAAAGGAAGAGTGCGAGGAGCACGGCGCCCTGCCTCGGGCAGCGCATCAGGCTCGGTATAAGCGGACTTACAGCCCTATGTATCGCCGGCCCAATGGCCATGGTTCCTCGGGATTTTCAAGAGGGATATTTTATTAAGGGGATGCCAGGACTTGATCAATGAGAACCGAAACCCCTTGCTGCTTGTCGGCAGGCGTGTGGAAAACTTGAGGAAAAGCTGACAGGTGTGGCGGGGCGCGGGCCGGGTCGTGCGAAGGGGAAAAGGTACTGCGGCGACTGCGACGGGAACGTTGGGAGGCGGAAACGAGCGAGAGCGGGAGTCGGCTGTGATGAACCACTGGCAACCGACACGCTGATGAAGGGGTTCGCGCCTGGAAGGCGCTCCTACGGAAAAGGTTCCCGTGGTTCCCGTGGTTCCCGTGGTTCCCGTGGTCCACATGGTCCCCAAAGGTCCCCGTGATCCCGAAGGGGCGGCGGGGACTACTTCACGGGTCTCACAAAGAGCGCCTTGATCGAGCCGAGCTCTGAGGTGACCTGCCTGGAGAGCCGGCCATACTCCTCCGGCGTCTTGGCAACCTCCAGGCGCCCCATGACCTCGGAGAAGCGCTTGAGCTCCTTGGTGGCGTTGCGGTCGACCAGCTTGGGCATCAGGGTCTGCCAGGTCAGGTGCATCCGCATCACGATGTTGGCCAGTTTCTCGTTCCTCCTGGTCTCCGACCAGATCCCCAGCTCCCGGGCGTTGTAGTCGAGAAGAGAGACCTCGGTCGGGACGCCGGGCCGGAACTGGACCGCCACCGTTGCGGCAATGAGGGTAATCCTGTTGGCATAGCGCATCATTTCCAGCCGGTCCTTGGCGGCCAGCGCCTGATCGAGCTCGGTGACGGTGTGCTTGAGGCGGGACAACAGCATGCTGTTGGAATCGTCCTGGACTATGGGAAGGGAGGCTGCGGTTCTTTTCAGCCCTTCGAGTTTTTTGCCTATGCGGTCGACCCTGCCGGCCGACGCCAGCTCGAAGATCTCCTCCGCGGACGTCGAGACTGACTCCAGCTCCGAGGCGACGGGGTTTACCCGGGGCGCCGGGGCTGTCCGCGGCTGCTCCTTCGGCGGGGTGAGTGTGTATGCCTGGCGAGGCTGCTCCTTACCGGGGGCAGCGCTGGCATGCGGCTGCCGCGGTTGCTCCCTACCGGCCACGGCAGGCCCGTTGGCTTCGGCCGGAAAAGCGGGGAGGCAGACCAGGGCGATACCTGCGAGGATGACGAGAAGCTGCGGGTAGTGCACCGTGCGGCTGGAAAAGCTGGTATGGACTTTCTGCTTCATTTGCAACGAGACCCGTTAAAGTTGAGGATTAAGATCACGACCAAAAGTGAAAGCCGGACAGGCTTGCGCCGAAGGGCCATCTACGCGGAGCTAGAGGCCGGCCAGTTTCTTCAGCTTCTCCAACTCCCCTTCCGGGATCGAGGTGAACATCACGCCTATGCCCGGAATGCTGATCAGCAACCTGGTACTCTGCATGCCCCCCTGTGCCACCCTTCCGGGGAGATCCCTCCGGGCTGAACATCCCTAACACAACAAGCTGCCGCAGGCAAGGGATTAATTGAGATAAGAAACATGCCCAGGATTGCGTCCTGGGCATGGGTGAAATCGACTCAGGCCTGTGCCATGAAGCCGCTTATTTTCCGTGTGAGTACTTGATCAGGAGTTGCTGCAGGCGCTTGGTGGCGGCAGACTTCTTGCCGGCCTTGCCGGCGATGACTTCCTGCGAGGTGAGCGGTTTGCCGTAGTACGTGGCGTTGGAATCCTGGTCGACCAGGAGGACAGACCCCTCGAGGGAAACGCCTCCGAAGACCCCGCGGCTGCGGGAGTAGGAGAGGATCTCGGACTTGAGCATGATGTCGGTAGCCGCTTCAGCGCTGCGCCCGACCGGCCCGGCAGCGACCGAGACGTCGGCACCGAGAGTAAACTTCCCTTTCAGCAGTCCTTCCACCCCTCTCTGGCTCTTGAAGACCAGGATCAGGTCGGTTGCCTTGCCTCCGATCTGCCAGCCGACGCTGGCGCCGCTGATGGAGACGAAAAGAGGATCGCTCCAGCGCCCGCTCTCTTCCTTGACCAGGGCCACGCCGGTCCCGTGACGGCCGCCGACGACGAAAGCGCCCTTGATGGTGTCAGGAATGATGACCACGGCCTTGGCGTTACGAAGCAGTGCCGGCGGGATGCCTTTCTCGGGAATCCTTTCGATTTGGGCGATAACTTCGGCGGAATCGCGCACGTCCTTGGCCGCGTTCCTGGCCAAAGCGGAGGTGGCCCACGCCCCGACCAGCAACAACGCAACCAATACCAGTGAGATGCCCCTTGCGATCTTCATGGTTGAACCTCCTTTTACTCTTGGTCCGGCCCTATCGGCACGGTCAACGTTCGTGATTTCCATGCCTTCACCTTCACCGGCTGATATTCGAGCAATAGGTGTATGGATATCATAGACAGGGGGGTTGTCAATGCGGGGCCAAGGCTGTGGCATTAGGCAAGGTATTGAGTATGGGCGGAGGGGATGACAGGAGCGATCTTTGGAGAAGAGGCACCATCGGGGCGCCCGTCTGTGGTTGAAGGAGGATGATGATAGAGAGCAATAGTTAGGTTAAACCAGCAGATTCAGCCACAGGGCGTAAGAAAGGGCAAAGGAGGAGAAAGGGTCTTTTTATACTTGGGGAAGTGAGTGACTGAAAGCACCTCCCCCGGTGGAGGAGGTGCCGCTGTATGAGGGATTCGCTACCGACATCGTCACTGCGCGGGCAAAGTGACGGGGAACTCCACGTCGTCGATGATCAGCTTCGTGGTACTCCCATCCTCTTTCCTCACAAAGATGCGCAGGCCGTTGAGGAAGCTGATGGTGACCTTGCCGCTGGAAGTCGTGTACCAGGTAGTCGGGTCCCCGGCCGTGTTGGCCACGGAGAAGAGCGCCGAGTTGTTGGAATCGGTGATCGACACCAGGTGGCCGGCGGTATCGATGCTGGTGGCAACGGCAAAGGTTTGAAAGAGGTTCCCGAACTGGGTGCGCGAGATGAAGCTCACGAGGGTGACGAGCCGGGTGGTGCTGGTGAAGGTCCCGGAGAGGTTGCCGATGTCGACGGTGGTGGTGGTCAGGGTGCCGACAGCCGCCGCCGAGGTGTGACTGACCGTCACCTTGTCTCCGTTTTTCACCGTTCCTTCCGCGTCGGTCTCGGCACCGTCGTTGATGGAGTACTTGCTGTTCGTTCCGCCGGAGATCTTGATGGGACTGCTATCTCCGGTCAGCCCGGAAACGGTTATGGCCTCCGAAGTGACTTTGGTGGCAAGTTCTACACCTGTCTTGCTGGGGAAGGAGAAGAAATCCGGAGTCGTCGGCAGTCTCTTATAGGCGGGGAACCAGTCCACTCCGCCGCAGCCTGCAATGGTCATTACCATAACTATGAGAAAGGTGATCTTGATGCAGTCCAGTGCTCGCAAAGATGTGTACATTACTTCCTCTCAGGATACCAGCGTTAGGAGGGCCTGATACTATCGCAAGAGGATCACTTTGACAAGCTGATACATCCTTCGTCGACAGAGTCGCTGGCGAAGTAGGGCCCTCAATGTCCCGGTTTATCAACGACGTCCGCCAAAGAGGAGGCATCCCATCCCCCTCCGAGTGCCTTGACCAGGAGGACGCTGGCAGTGAGCCGCCGGGACTGGATTGAGACGGCGCTTCTCTCGTTGGCGAGGGCGATCGCCTGGAATATCACCACGTTCAGATAGCTTACGATGCCTGCCTTGTACTGGTTCAGCGTCACAGTCAGCGTATCGCGTGACGACCTCACCGCCTCATCCTGCACCCTCGCCTCGGCCTCCAGTATGCGCAAGGCGGCCAGATTATCCTCCACCTCCTGGAAGGCCGTCAGCACCGTCTGCCGATACGCAGCGACGGTGGCATCATAGGCCGCCCTCGCCTCTTCGGTCTGCCCCTTCCTGAGGCCGCCATCGAAAAGGGTTTCAGAGACCGCGGCCCCGACGGCCCAGAAACGGCTGGGCCAGGAAAACCAGTCGGCCGGGGTGAGGGCCTGAAGACCGGCTGAGGCGCTCAAACGGACACTCGGGTAATAGGCCGCCATGGCGACTCCGATCTGGGCGTTGGCTGCGGCCATCCTCCTTTCGGCCCCGGCGATGTCGGGGCGGCGCTCAAGGAGCTGCGAGGGGAGACCGGCCGGTATGTCCGGGAAAATCTCGGCCAGCGGCGCCACAGGAAGAGAGAAGGACGAGGCCGGCTTGCCGACCAGCATGGCGATGGCATGTTCGAGCTGGGACCGCTGCACCCCCAGATCGATCGCCTGGGCTTGTGCAGTCTGCAGCTGGGTTTCCGCCTGGAGGAGGTCCGACCTCGCCGCAATCCCGCTGTTATAGCGGTTGCGGGTCAGATCCAGCCCCCTCTGGTAGCTCGCCACCGTTTCGTCCAGGAGCTTTTTCTCCGCATCCTGGGCGCGCAGGAGGAAGTAATCCTGCGCCAGTTCGCTCTGTGCGCTCAGCGTGGCGGCGGCAAGGTCCGCCTCGGTCGCCTGGGCCGCTGCCTTGTTGGCTTCCACGCTGCGCCGGATCCGGCCCCAGACGTCCGCCTCCCAGCTGAGGTCGAAGGGGAGGGAATACTCGGTGGCGGCCGTGGAACTTCCCCGTACCGTGGTGATGGTGGTGCCGCCGCTGGTGGTGGTCGTGCCGGAACCGGTACCGCCTCTGACCGAATGGGTGATCGAAGGTCCTACGGTGACCGTGGGGAAGTATCCGGCACGGGCCTCCCGGACCAGGGCCTTTGCCTGTCGGAAGTGGGCCTCCGCCTGGATGATGTTCTGGTTGGAGATCGCCACCTGCTCCTCGAGGGCGGTCAGCACCGGGTCGTTGAAGAGTTCCCACCAGCGCTGGTCCAGCCTGCCGCGACCTGGTTGGGCGATTTTCCACCCCACCGTCTCCTTGAAGACCTCCGGCGCCGGCGCGGAGGGACGGACATAATCGGGCCCAACCGTGCAGGCGGCGAGCGTAGCCGCGGCGGCTGAAATGACTATTTTAGTAAAGAGGCTGTATTTGCCCATGATCGCACCTATCTATCCGAAACTGACCACCTACCAGTTGTGACGAGTCCAGCACACCCTTCGACAAGCTCAGGGTGAACGGCGATACGTCCTGCGCCCCGATCCAATTCATCCATTCGTGCTGAGCCCGTCGGAGCACATATCATGAAGCCGTTCGTGCTGAGCCTGTCGAAGCACGTGCCCCGCAAAAAGGTCGTTGTCTAGGCCCCAGTCCCCAGCCCTACTCCCTGCCTTCCACCTCCGCCTTACCCGCCTCGTAGGCCCTTCTCCCCTCGCTTTTGCCGCGCTTGCGGTTGATCCAGCCCCTGAGCCGGTCCATGTACAGATAGACCACCGGCGTCGTATAAAGGGTGAGGAGCTGGCTGAAGATCAGTCCGCCCACTATGGAGATCCCCAGCGGGCGGCGCAGCTCGCTCCCGACACCGGTACCCACGGCGAGAGGCATGGCCCCCAGCAGCGCGGCCATAGTGGTCATCATGATGGGCCGGAAGCGGAGGAGGCAGGCCTCGTAGATGGCATCCTCGGGCTTCTTCCCCTCGGTGCGCTCAGCGGAAAGGGCGAAGTCCACCATCAGGATGCCGTTTTTCTTCACGATCCCTATCAGCAGGATGACACCGATGATGGCCATCAGGCTCAGGTCGATCCTGAAGAACATCAGCGAGAGCACCGCACCCACGCCGGCCGACGGCAGGGTGGAGAGGATGGTCCACGGGTGCATGTAGCTCTCGTACAGGATGCCGAGCACGATGTAGACCGTCATCAGCGCCGCGAGGACCAGGAAAGGCTCGTTGGCAAGCGAGGACTGGAAGGCCTGCGCCGTCCCCGAAAAGCTCCCGCGCACGCCCGCGGGGAGGCCGATCTCCCTGGAGGCGGCGCTGATCGCCTTGACGGCCTCTCCCAGCGCCACCCCCGGCGAGAGGTTGAAGGAGAGCGTGATGGAGGGGAACTGCCCCTGGTGGTTCACGGCGAGCGGCGACGCGTTGCGTTCGAAGCGGGTGAAGGCGGAGAGGGGCACCAGGGTCCCGGTGCTGGAGGGGACGTAGATGTCGTTCAGCGTCTCGGGGCGCTGCCAGAAGGCCGGGTCCACCTCCATGACCACGTGGTACTGGTTCAAGAGGGTGTAGTGTATGCCGACCTGGCGCTGCCCGAAGGCGTCGTAAAGCGTGCTGTCGATCACCTGCGGGGTGATGCCGAGCCGGGAGGCGGTCGGGCGGTCTATCACCAGCGTCGCCTCGCGCCCCCTGTCCTGCAGGTCGCTGGAGAGGTCGACCAGCTGCGGCACCGTCCTCAACTTCCCGAGCAGCCTCTGCGAACCCGCGTTCAACTCGGCCAGGTTGTCCCCCTGCAACGTGTACTGGTAAAGGGCGCTGCTGACCCTCCCGCCGACCCTGAGGTCCTGCACCGGCTGCAGGAAGGTCGGCGCCCCCGGGATGGAGGATAACTTGCCGCGCAGCCTCTTGATGATCTGCTGGGCGGATGACTTGCGGGCCTCGAAGGGTTTCAGCGAGATGAACATGCGCCCGGTATTGGTGGCCGACCCTCCCCCGCCGGTGAAGCCGACCACGTACTCCACGTCGGGGTCCTTCTGGATGATGGCGACCACCTCCGCCAGTTTCTCGCTCATCGCCTGGAACGAGATGTCCTGCGCCGCCTGGATGTTGCCGGCGAGCCGGCCGGTGTCCTGCTCGGGGAAGAAACCCTTCGGCGTCATGTAGAAGAGGAGGATGTTGACCACCACCGTGGAGAGCATCACCAACAGCATGATCCGGTGGTGCCTGAGCGCCCAGCGAAGCGTCGTCTGGTAGTTCCGGTGCATCCAGTCGAACATCCGTTCGCTGGCCCGGAAGACGATCCCGTGCTCGCGCGGCTCCTCCAGCTTAAGGACCGTTGCGCACATCATCGGGGTGAGGGTCAGGGAGACGACCAGCGAGACCATGATGGCCGCCGACAGGGTGACCGCGAACTCCCGGAAGAGCCTCCCCACCATCCCCCCCATGAGGAGGATCGGGATGAAGACCGCGACCAGCGAGACGCTCATGGAGAAGACCGTGAAAGCGATCTCCCGGCTTCCGATGAGCGCGGCCTGCAGGGGCGAGTGCCCCATCTCCCGGTACCGGGTGATGTTCTCCAGCACCACGATGGCGTCGTCGACCACGAAACCGGTCGCGACGGCAAGCGCCATCAGGGAGAGGTTGTCGAGGGAGTAGCCGCAGAGGTACATGGCCAGGAAGGTCCCTATGATGGAGACCGCTACGGCGACCGCCGGGATCAGGGTGGCGCGGACGTTGCGCAGGAACCAGAATACGACCAGGATCACCAGCATGGCCGAGATTACCAGGGATAGCCCCACGTCGTGGAGCGAGGCCCGGATCGGGGGGGTGCGGTCGACCACGACCGAAAGATCGATGGCAGCGGGAAGTGCCGCCTTGAGCTGCGGCAGCAGGGCCCTCACGTTGTCCACCGTCTCTATGATGTTGGCGCCTGGCTGCCGGAAGAGGATGACCATGACGGCGGGCTTGCCGTTGACGATCCCCGTGGTGCGGATATCCTCTACCGAGTCCCGCACGCTTGCCACGTCCGAGAGCCTGACGGCGGCGCCGGAGCGGTAGGTCACCACGAGCGGCAGGTAATCCTGGGCCGAGGCGAGCTGGTCGTTGGTCGCGATCGTCCAGCTCTTGTCGGCCGAGTGCAGCGACCCCTTGGGGCGGTTCACCGTGCTCGACGAGATGACGCCGCGGACCTCATCGAGGCTGATGCCGTAGCGGCTGAGCTGCAGCGGGTTGAGTTCGACGCGGACCGCCGGGAGCGAGCTCCCCCCCACCAAGACCTGCCCCACCCCCTTCACCTGGGAGAGCTTTTGCTGCAGGATGCTGGAGGCTGCATCGTATAGCTGCGGCTTGGACATGGTGTCCGAGGTGAGCGACAGGATCAGGATCGGCGCGTCCGACGGGTTCACCTTGCGGTAGCTCGGGTTGCTCGGGAGGTTCGCCGGGAGATAGCCGCGCGCCGCGTTGATGGCGCCCTGCACGTCGCGGGCGGCGCCGTTGATGTCCCGGTTCAGTTCGAACTGGAGGGTGATGTTGGTCGAGCCGCGGGAGCTCGTCGAAGTCATCTCCGTGACACCCGCAATGCGGCCGAACTGGCGTTCCAGGGGGGCCGCGACCGAGGTCGACATCGTCTCCGGATCCGCGCCCGGGAGGGAGGCCGAGACCGAGATGGTGGGGAAGTCCACCTGGGGAAGCGGCGACACCGGGAGGAGGTGGAAGGCGATGATCCCCGACAGCACCAGCCCCAGTGTCAGCAGCGAAGTTGCCACCGGGCGGGATATGAAGATGGATGAAAAGTTCATGGTGCGGCACCGAATTAGGTGACTTTTACCCCCTGTTGATGAAGGTGGAGATAGTCTCCACCCGGCATACAGAAAACCTCCTCAAGTACTACCGAATCCCGCTGGCCTTACGTCCCCCCCTTGACAAAGGGGGGACAGGGGGGATTTAGCCGTTCCCGGCAGACGCGGAATATTTCCTGAAGCACTGCATCCGTCTCACCCAGCACCTGTCTATTATCGAAACGCAGCACCGAGAGCCCATGTTTCGAGAGAAACTCATCACGCTCGCGGTCCGAGACTTGATTCTCGTCCTCGAGATGCTGACTCCCATCAACCTCGATCACGAGATCAACAGCAGGGGCATAGAAATCAACCACATGCGGGCCGATCGGCTTCTGCGAGTGGAACTGGATGCCCAGGATCTGTTTCCTACGCAAGCGGGACCAAAGCAGGAGCTCAGCATCTGTCATCTTCTTACGCAACGTCCGAGAAGGGCCTTTCAGGCTCGGAGTGTAGAGACGGTATTTCATAAGAAGCAATCCCCCCTAGCCCCCCTTTATCAAGGGGGGGACTGTCAGGATGTCTTTCTTTCCCATTGCGCCAATGGCACCTGATTCCGCGAGTGATCCAAAATTCGACGAACCTGCCCCATCGTATATTGTCGCTCGTCGGGCCACCAAGCCTCCCCTCACGCCCCCCCCTTGACAAAGGGGGGACAGGGGGGATTTGCCTCTCCTTTCCCTCCTACTCTTCCACCACATCCCCCCCGGGCCCCGGCGGCTTGCTGGCTGCCCGCTTCATCACCCTTCTCGACAATCTGTCGAAGGCGAGGTAGATCACCGGGGTGGTGTAGAGTGTCAGGATCTGGCTGATCAGTAATCCCCCGATGATGGAGATCCCCAGCGGCCGGCGCAGCTCGCTCCCCACTCCGTGGCCGAGCGCCAGGGGCAGGGCTCCCAGCAACGCGGCAAAGGTGGTCATCATGATCGGCCTGAACCTCAAAAGTGACGCCTGGAAGATCGCCTCCTCCGGGGGCTTCCCCTCGTTGCGCTCGGCGTCGATGGCGAAGTCGACCATCATGATCCCGTTCTTCTTGACGATCCCGATCAACAGGATGATGCCGATCAGGGCTACCACGGTCAGGTCCTGCCGGCAAACTATCAGCGAGAAGACGGCCCCGGCGCCGGCGGACGGCAGGGTGGAGAGTATGGTGACGGGGTGGATGAAGCTCTCGTAGAGCACGCCGAGCACTATGTAGACCGTGATCAGCGCGGCCAGGATCAGTATTGGCTGGCTCTTGAGCGATTCCTGGAAGGCCTGTGCTGTCCCCTGGAAGGTCCCGCGGATGCTGGCGGGAAGCCCCATGTTCCTCGTCGCCTCCTCGATCGCTGCGACGGCGCCGCCGAGCGAGACGCCAGGGGCCAGGTTGAACGAGGTGGTGACGGCGGGGAACTGCCCCTGCCGGTTCACCACCAGCGGCGTGGTCGTTTCGCTCGCGCGGCTCAGGCTGGAAAGGGGGATGCTCCCACCGGTGCTGCCGCGCAGGTAGATGGAGTCGAGCCCCCCGGGGCCTCTCTTGAATTCGTCCTGCACGGATAGGACCACGCGGTACTGGTTCAGCTCGGTGAAGATGGTGGAGATCTGGCGCTGGCCGAAGGCGTCGTAAAGGGTGTCGTCGATCAGCTGCATGTTGATGCCGAGCCTGGAGGCGGTGGCACGGTCGATGTCGAGCGCCATCATCAGCCCCAGGTCCTGCTGGTCGGAGCTTACGTCGCGGAGCTCGTCGCGCCTGGATAGCACCTCCAGCACCTTCGGCGCCCAAAGCTTCAGCTCTTCTGTATTCGGGTCCTCCAGGGTGTACTGGAACTGGGTCCGGCTGACCCTGGCGTCCACTGTCAGGTCCTGCACCGGCTGCATGAAGAGCTGGATTCCCGGGACCTTTGCCAGTTCAGGCTGCAGCCTGCGGATCACTTCGCTCGCGCTCAGGTCCCGTTGCGAGTGCGGCTTGAGGTTGATCAGTATCCGGCCGGAGTTGAGGGTCGGGTTGGTCCCATCGACGCCGATGAACGAGGAGAGGCTTACGACCGCCGGGTCCTGCAGGATCACCCGGGCCAGCGCCTGCTGCCGCTCGGCCATGGCAGCGAAGGAGATCGATTGGGGCGCCTCCGATATCCCCTGGATCGCCCCCGTGTCCTGGATAGGGAAGAACCCCTTGGGAATGTAGATGTACAGGAGCACCGTGATGACCAGGGTCGCCACCGCCACCAGGAGCGTCGCGCCTTGGTGCTTCAGCACGTAGCGCAGAGACCTGCCGTACCTCTCGATGGTCCGGTCGAAGAAGCGCCCTGAGGCGTGATAGAACCATCCCTGCTTCTCCTCCGGGATATGTTTCAAGAGCCGGGCGCACATCATCGGGGTGAGGGTGAGCGACACCACCGCCGAAATGAGGATGGTGACGCCCAGGGTGATGGCGAACTCGCGGAAGAGCCGTCCCACCACGTCCCCCATGAAGAGGAGCGGTATCAGCACCGCGATCAGCGAGATGGTAAGGGAGAGGATGGTGAACCCTATCTGCTCCGCCCCCTTCAGGGCCGCCTGGAGCGGACTCTCCCCCACCTCCACGTAGCGCGAGATATTTTCGATCATGACGATGGCGTCGTCGACCACGAAACCGGTGGAGATGGTGAGCGCCATCAGCGAGAGGTTGTTGAGCGAGAAACCGAGCAGATACATGATGCCGAAGGTGCCGACCAGTGACAGCGGCACCGCGACGCTCGGGATGGCGGTGGCCGGCAGCGACCTCAGGAAGAGGAAGATCACCATCACCACCAGCACTACCGCCAGGAGGAGCTCCAACTGCACGTCCTTCACCGATTCCCGGATGGTGGTTGTGCGGTCGGTGAGTACCTGCACCTTGATCGAGGCGGGAAGCGAGCCCTGCAACTGCGGCAGCAGCCCCTTGATCCTGTCCACCACCTCGATCACGTTGGCGCCCGGCTGGCGCTGGATGTTCACGATTACCGCAGGCGTCTCGTTCATCCATGCCGCCTGGTTGACATTCTCCGTGTCGTCGATGACCTGCGCGACATCGGTCAGCTTGACGGGGGCGCCGTTGCGGTAGGCGACTATCAGCGGCTGGAAGTCTTTGCTGGAGTAGAGCTGGTCGTTGGCGCCGATGATGAAGGCCTGGCGCGGTCCGTCGAAGCCCCCTTTGGCCTGGTTGACGTTGGCTGCGGCGATGGCGCTGCGCAGATCCTCCATGGTCACGCCGTACGAGGCGAGAGCGGTGGGATTGGCGTGAATGCGGACCGCCGGGCGCTGCCCCCCACTGATGCTGACCAGGCCGACGCCGGGGAGCTGGGAGATCTTTTGGGCAAAGCGGGTATCGGCCAGGTCCTCCACCTGGGGCAGCGGCAGGGCGTTGGAGCTGAGCGCCAGGGTCAAAACAGGGGTGTCGGCGGGGTTCACCTTGCTGTAGACAGGGGGGTTGGGAAGGTCCCGCGGCAGGAAGGTGAAGCTCGAGTTGATGGCCGCCTGCACCTCCTGCTCGGCATCGTCTAGCGAGAGGTCGAGGGTGAACTGGAGCGTGATGACCGAGCTCCCGTTGGAGCTGGTCGAGGTCATCTGGGTGAGGCCGGGCATCTGGCCGAACTGCCGCTCCAGCGGCGCCGTGACCGAGGTCGCCATCACCTCCGGGCTTGCGCCGGGGTAGAAGGTCCGCACCTGGATGATCGGGTAGTCGACCTGGGGAAGCGCCGACACCGGCAAAAGCCGGTAGGCTGCGGCCCCCGCCAGCAAGATGGCGACCATCAACAGCGTGGTCGCCACCGGTCGCAGAATGAATTGACGCGAGATGTTCATGGTCC
>NZ_JBXKJL010000311.1:0-2390 GCF_056994735.1 Geomonas sp. | reverse complement strand
GGGAATGACGGTTATGGCAGCGCCCTGACGCGCCCCCCAAGGAGGGGATAAAAGGCGGCGTCACCTGTAGCTTACTTCCGGAGGGCGCTGCCGTAGAGCCATTAGCACTGGGCCAGGAGGTAACGGCCGACCCAGTTCTTGGAGAACTGGAAGGCGGTCCTGCCGCAGCGCTTGCTCTTGTCGTGGGACCACTGGATGGCATCGAGCTCAAGGTCCTTGGTCCAGGGAATATCCATCCCGCGATTTTTCGCCTCGCGCTCCACGCAGAGCCGGACGGCGTCGAGGTAGCGATCCTGGTTGAAGACGTGAAACGCCACCCAGAGGCCGAAGCGGTCGGAAAGGGAAACCTTCTCCTCCATCGCCTCGCTCTGCTGCAGCTCGCCGTTGACGAACTTACCGCCGATCAGGTCGGACTCGTACTCCGGGAGGAGGTGGCGGCGGTTGGAGGTGACGTAGATGAGGACGTTGTCCGGCGCGGAGTAGACCGAGCCGTCCAGGGCGCTCTTCAGCATCTTGTAGCTCAGTTCCCCGACCTCGAAGGTGAGGTCGTCGCACAGGAGGATGAAGCGATAGGGCTCGTTCTCGACGGAGCTGAAGATCTCGGAGAGGTAAATGAGATCCTCTTTCTCGACCTGGATCACCCGCAGGCCCTCGGGGGCGAACTTGTTGAGGAGCGCCTTGACCAGGGAAGACTTGCCGGTGCCGCGCGACCCCCAGAGGAGCGCGTTGTTCGCCGGGAGCCCTTTAAGGAACTGCCGGGTGTTGTTGACCATGATGTCCCGCTGCTTCTCGACACCCAGGAGTTCGTCGAGGTCGGTGTTATCGGTCACCTTCACCGGCTCCAGGTAGCCGGAGAACGAGTGGCGGCGCCAGTTGGCGGCATGACAGGTGGCCCAGTCGACAGGCTTTATGGCCCTGGGGAGGAGCATCTCAACAGACCCGAGCACGCGCTCGAGCTGGGCGACTACTTCAGGTTTCAAATTGATCATGTGGCCCTTCTACGATTAAGTTTTTATAACATCTTGATTTTAGACGCAAAATGAACAAGTTGTATACGTCATACCACAGCCAGTTGTCAAAGAATTTTCACAGCTAAAGAACGTCGTTCTGCAACGGCGCAGTATTTCATCAACACCCGAGCAGTGCCGAAGTATGGTCACCTCATGAGACGACGGTGATCGGCGTTCAGTTGCGCCACAGTCATTAGTCGTTACAATTACTGCACTATGACGCGGTCGCGGATTAAGCAGGCAGGCGACAAGGGGGGGGAGAAATGGAACGTAATGAGATGATCGAGCGGCTGAACGATCTGATTCAACTGGACGTGGATGCGGTTGAGGCATACAGCCGGCTTATCAAGCACATCGAGTATGACGACATCCGCAAGAGATTCGTCGACTTCCAGGATGATCACAGGAATCACATCCAGAACCTCTCCGCAGCAGTTCAGCAGCTGGACGGAACGCCGGTGAAGCCGTCCCCGGACCTGAAAGGGTACATGATTGAAGTCTTCACCTTCCTGATGAGCGTTTCCGGGTCAATAGGCGCCATGGAGGCGGCCAAGGCCAACGAGGTACTGACCAACCGCAAATACCGGTACGCCGCCGGTCTCGAGTGGCCGGAGGAGATCAGGAAGGTGATCCTGAACAACTTCTCCCAGGAGCAGCGCCACCTCGATTACATCGAGGAAGTCATCTCAATCCCTCGTCACGAGCTGCGGTAGACGAAGGGGATTGAGAAGAGAAACGGGGAGTGCCGGTTGCGAGGCCGACACTCCCCTTTCTTTAGAGGCAGCCGGCACCCACAGGGACTCCTCCCATGTCAGAAAAAGTCCGCCGTCATTACGAGCTTTATCCGTATCCGAAATATCCCCTCCTTGCCTCGGTCCGCCGCTGCGACACCTATACCCTAAACCTTGACGCCCTCTGGAGCCACTTCAACGGTGAACTCCCCCCGCAAAACCTGCGTCGCATCCTGATTGCGGGATGTGGTAGCTTCGCCCCCTATCCTTTCGCCGTCGCCAACCCCGACGCCTCCATCACCGCCCTCGACCTCTCAAAGGGAAGCCTCAGGCGGGCAAGGCTGCATTGCTTGCTGCACGGGATGACGAAGGTGGAGTTTGTGGCCGGGGACCTTCTTGATGAGAGCGTGGCGAACGGGCCTTTCGGTCTGGTGGATGCCTACGGCGTGCTTCATCACCTGGAAGATCCGCTGAAAGGTCTGCAGGCCCTGTCGTCGAGACTTGGAGAGGGGGGGATCATGCGGGTCATGGTTTACAGCCGGTACACCCGCCGGGAGGAGGAATCGATCCGGCGGGCACTGGCCATTTTGAGGGTCCGCGAACCGGAGCAGGTACTGAGGATGGTCCGCCGCAGCAAGCCAGGTTCCCG
>NZ_JBXKJL010000310.1:0-1202 GCF_056994735.1 Geomonas sp. | reverse complement strand
TCAACTTCTCTGACTTCGATGCCGTCGTCGCTGAACTCGGTGAGGAGCAGCAGAAGGTCGCTTCCTGCGGCGCCCGGGTCCGTGTCCCTACCGCCTGCGGCGGGTGCGAGTACAACCCCAACGGCCTTGTCGACACTCAGAAGTCGGCCATCGAGGTGGACGAGAAGCTTTTCGGAACGGCTACCGGGCACCACAAATTCAAGGTCGGCTTTGCCGGCTGTCCCTTTGATTGTCCCAAGTCCGCCACCAACGACGTCGGTTGCCAGGGTGCCATCTGGCCGGAGCTTGATGCGGAATCGTGCATAAGCTGTGGCCTGTGTGCGAAGTCCTGCACCGAAGGTGCCCTCACTATCGGTGCCGACGGCAAGCCCGTCTTCGCCGGCGAGAAGTGCATCTACTGCGGCGACTGCGTCAAGGTCTGCCCCACTGACGCCTGGACGCCTGCCAAGAGAGGCTACACCGTCCGCATCGGCGGCAAATGGGGAAGACGTCCGCTGGTCGGCACCGTTTACGCCACCTTCCTCCCGGAGGACCGTGTCGTCGACTTTGTCAGCGCCGTCCTCGCCTGGTATGCCGAGAAAGCCGAAGGGGCCGGAAGGATCCGCATCGGGGACATCATTCTCCGCGAGGGAACTGACTCCCTGCTGAACCACCTGCGAAAGGATTTCGCCGACTACGTCGTCGACGCCACCATCCCGCCGCAGATCATTAACACGCAGCTGCCACTTTAACCATCCCCACCTTATGATCCCCTTTCATAAGGGGATCCAGGTTTTCCAGGGCAGAGGCAATCCCCCCCGCCCCCCTTTATCAAGGGGGGAGATACCGGCCAACGGGGAGGGAGTTTTGGTGCGCCCCCTGACGGGTGAAACTTTTATATGAGCCACCCTTCTCGGAGTTGGAGGGGGGAGCAAAAAGAAACCTTCCGGAGAAGTCCGGAGGAGTTTTCAAAGGAACCGCAATGGAAACTGTCGATCTGAGGGGCGTTTGCTGCCCGACCAATTTTGTTAAGGCTAAACTTGCTCTGGAAGATTTCGAGACCGGAACGACGGTCGAGTTCCTGCTGGACGACGGCGAACCGGTGAAGAACGTGCCGCGGAGTCTTAAGGCTGAAGGGCACAAGCTCCTTGGTCTCAAGGAGTGCGACGGGCACTACGTGCTGACGCTGGAAAAGGGCGAAGACTAACTCCCCGAGCTCGAAG
>NZ_JBXKJL010000309.1:0-2795 GCF_056994735.1 Geomonas sp. | reverse complement strand
GATGGCAATATCGCTGGTATCACTTGTCATTATCACTGCTGCCAATTTCCTCTTCCTGGTACCAACGGTTGATAAGAAGCTGCTCGAGGAGAGAGAGGTAGGCTTGAGATCGGTAGTCGATCTTCCTGTGGCACTCATCGCCGAGTACGACGAAAGAGCGAGGAAGGGAGAGTTCTCCCTGGAGGAAGCGCAGAAAAGGGCGAAGGACCGCATCAGGCTGCTGCGCTACAGCGGGAAGGAATACTTCTGGATCAACGACCTCAACGCCAAGATGTTGATGCATCCCGTGAAG
The DNA here is from genome assembly GCF_056994735.1 of Geomonas sp. Taxonomy (NCBI): domain Bacteria; kingdom Pseudomonadati; phylum Thermodesulfobacteriota; class Desulfuromonadia; order Geobacterales; family Geobacteraceae; genus Geomonas; species Geomonas sp. Next base: position 2,503 of record NZ_JBXKJL010000309.1, on the reverse strand, counting down.
CCTGAGCTCGATGGGCAGGATCAAAGCGGCACGAGAGATGCCAACGGCAAGGCCGTCTTCGTCGAGATGGCCCAGGTCGCCAAGACCAAGGGCGAAGGCGTGGTCGATTACCTGTGGCCGAAGCCCGGATCGGCCGTCCCGGTCAAGAAGCTATCGTACGTGAAAATTTACCGACCGTGGGGTTGGGTGATCGGTAGCGGCATCTACGTCGACGACCTGCAGAAGGACCTGGCGGCAATTCAATGGGCGATCGGGGCTGCGACCCTGGTGATCATCGCCCTGCTCATTTCCCTCGGCTACCTCGTCTCTTCGAGGATCAGCCACGGGATCAAAAAGGTCATCTCTGCTGCCGACCGGCTGGCCGCCGGGGATGTCGATGTCGAGATCACCGCGGATTCACATGACGAAACGGGCAGGCTGGCCGAGGCCATGCAACGGATGGTGTCCAACATACGGGGGGCCGCACAGGCGGCTGAAAGGATCGCAGCGGGCGATCTTGACATAGCGTTAACGGTGAAATCGGAGAAGGATATCCTCTCCAAAAACCTCAATGTCACCGCCGAGGCGGTGAGGTCGCTGATAGCCGACGCGGACATGCTGGCCAAAGCCGCGCTCGAGGGAAGACTGACCTATCGCGCCGACGCTTCCGCGCACAGGGGCGACTTCGGCAGACTGATGGAAGGTGTGAACGGGACCATCGACCGACTGGTCGGTCTCCTGGACAGCATGCCGGCTCCGGCGATGATTATCGACACCGACTTCACCGTGCAGTACATGAACGAACTGGGGGCCAGTGCCGGCGGGAAGACCCGGGCCGCGGTGATCGGCACCAAATGCTACGATCATTTCAAGACCTCGGACTGCAAGACCCCGAACTGCGCTTGCTACAAGGCGATCTCGGGCGGCCGTGAGGCGACCAGCGAGACCGACGCACACCCGGCTGCCGGGGTTGATCTGGAAATCTCCTACACCGGCGTTCCGATCAAGGACGGCAACGGCAATGTCGTCGGCGCCTTCGAGGTGGTGACGGACCTGACCACGGTGAAGAGTGCGGCACGGCGGGCGACGAAGATCGCCCAGTACCAGGACAACGAGACCCGCAAGCTCGTCGACGGCCTCGGCAAGCTCTCCAAGGGCGACGTCAACTTCACCTTGGGCACGGAGCCCGCCGACAGCGACACCGAAGAGGTCAAGGAAACCTTCGACTCCATCGCGACCGCAGTCAACCGCACCGCCGAGGCGGTGAAATCATTGGTGGCCGACGCTGATATGCTGGCGAAAGCCGCGGTGGAGGGGAGGCTCTATTACCGCGCCGATGCCTCCCTGCACCAGGGCGACTTCGGCAGGTTGATGGAGGGGATCAACGGGACCATCGCCCGCCTGGTCGGTATCCTGGACAACATGCCTGCTCCCGCCATGATCATCGATAAGGACTTCACGGTGCAGTACATGAACGAGCTCGGCGCCAAGGTCGGCGGGAAGACCCAGGCCACGGTGATCGGCACGAAATGCTACGATCACTTCAAGACCGCCGACTGCAAGACCCAGAACTGCGCCTGCTACCGGGCGATCTCGGACGGCCGGGACGCCACCAGCGAGACCGACGCCCATCCCGCCGCCGGGGTCGATCTGGACATCTCCTACACCGGCGTCCCGATCAAGGACGGGACCGGCAAGATCATCGGTGCCTTCGAGGTGGTGACGGACTTGACCGCGGTGAAGACGGCCGCGCGGCAGGCAAGGAAGATCTCGGACTACCAGAACAACGAGACCCGGAAGCTCGTCGACGGTCTCGGCAAGCTGGCCAAGGGCGAGGTCAACTTCACCCTGGTCACCGAGCCCGCCGACAGCGACACCAGGGAGGTGAAGGAAACCTTCGACTCCATCGCGAACGCCGTCAACAGCTCCGTCAGCGCCATGCGCCACGTCGCGGATGCCGCCAAGCAGATTGCCGAAGGGGACCTGACCGTCGAGATAAAAGAACGTTCAGCGGAGGACGAACTGTTGCTGGCACTAGGGGCGATGGTCCAGAAGCTCAGGGACGTGGTGGCGGATGTCAAGGCTGCGGTCAGCAACGTAGCCTCCGGGAGCCAGGAGCTTTCAGCCAATTCGGAACAGATGTCCCAGGGAGCGAGCGAGCAGGCGGCATCGGCCGAAGAGGTCTCCTCCTCGATGGAACAGATGTCCTCGAACATCAGGCAGAACGCCGACAATGCGATGCAGACGGAGAAGATGGCGACCAAGTCGGCAGGCAACGCACAGGAAGGCGGAAAGGCCGTCATGGAGACGGTAGGTGCCATGAAGGAGATCGCGGGAAAGATCTCCATCATCGAGGAGATCTCGCGCCAGACCAACCTGCTGGCGCTCAATGCCGCCATCGAGGCTGCCCGGGCCGGGGAGCATGGCAAGGGATTCGCGGTCGTGGCCTCCGAGGTGCGCAAGCTTGCGGAGCGGAGCCAGAAAGCGGCCGGTGAGATCTCGGAACTGTCGACCAGGAGCGTCG
>NZ_JBXKJL010000308.1:0-18443 GCF_056994735.1 Geomonas sp. | reverse complement strand
CTGATGCGCTGTTCATTAACAAAAGTGCGCCACCTGATGGTGGCGCACCAGGGATCCGGCAGAGGTGGGTATCCCGCGAGCTTCTGCAAAAACGACGGTTCCTTCAAGGAAGGAACCTGGAAGTATCGAAGGGGAGGTGCGGTTATGAGAAACGTTAAAAGGCTGTTGCTAACAACGGTAGCTATAGTGGGCATGATGGGGTTGACAACAGGTGTCTCCTTTTCTGCCAGTTCCAACATGCGATCAGGCGGATCAAGTGACATGGCCACCAGTTCTAATCTCCCTGCGGGCACCGGAGCCAGTACCAGGACCATCACAGGGTTCAGCGTTGAGCAGGTTGGTGGCGGTGGCTCTATGGGCACGGGCGCCGGCGGCAGTACCGGCGAAGGTGAGACTTCGGGCGTAGGCGCCGGCGGTAGCGTCGGCACCGGCGTGGGCGGCACCATGGGTACAGGAACAGGGGGCACCATGAAGGGCACCCCGGGTACGGGCACTATGAAAGGCGCCCCCACCATGAAGGGCACCCCCACCATGAAGGGCACCCCGGGTACGGGCACCATGAAGGGCACCCCGGGGGCAGGCACCATGAAGGGCACCATGGGTACAGGAACAGGGGGCACCATGGGGACAGGAACGGGGGGCACCATGGGTACCGGCACCGGTGACATGGGCACTGGCGGCAGCATGGGGACCGGTACCGGCGGCAGCATGGGGACCGGCACCGACACAGGTACCATGGGGACCGGTACCGGCGGTAGCATGGGAACCGGCACCGATACCGGCACGATGGGCACCGGCGGCACCAAGGGCACCGGCACCGGCGGCTCGATGGGCACCGGTAGCGGCAGCGGCGGCGGTGGAGGAAGGTGGTAATGTGCCACACCGGAGTGACGGCTGCCGTAGCCGAAACTCCGGCAGCTAATGGTTGAGCGCCAAGACTTAAGGCTTGCTGGACGGAAGATCAGTCCGGCAAGCCTTTTTGTCGGATAAATTCCTGCTTGTTCCACAGAGGCTGTGGCGGGGGAGGAAGGATGAAAGCACTGGTGTTTGCCGACATACGTCGGATGGAAGTAAGGGAAGTGCCTGATCCTGTCATCGAGAAGCAGAACGACGCCATCGTGAGGGTGAGTTCGGCGGCCATTTGTGGCAGCGATCTCCACATGTACGAGGGGAGAACATCGGCTGAGCCGGGGATGGTCTTCGGCCACGAGATCATGGGTGTGGTTGAAAAAGTGGGGAGCGACGTGCAGATGGTCAAGGCGGGCGACCGCGTATCGCTGCCGTTCAACGTCTCCTGCGGCTGCTGCTTCAACTGCAGCAGGGGCTTCGTCAATGCCTGCCTTACCACCAACCCGAAAGGCCCCGGCGGCGGTTACGGCTATGCCGATCTCGGGCACTACCGCGGAGGACAAGCCGAGCTGGTACGGGTCCCCTTCGCTGACTTCAACTGCCTGAAGCTTCCGGGAACCCCCGGCGACAGGTGGGAGGACGACTTCATCATGCTGTCGGACGTCTTCCCTACCGGCTACCATGCCTGCATGATGGCCAAGGTGGAGCCTGGCTCTTCGGTGGTCATCTTCGGCGCAGGTCCGGTTGGCTATATGGCCGCGGTCTCTTCCTTTTTGAGAGGGGCCTCGGAGCTCTACGTGGTCGACCGCTCCCAGGTACGGCTCAACAAGGTCCAGGAGCTGGGTGCCGTGCCGGTGAACTTTGCGGAAAAGGATCCGGTAGCATTCATCCGCAACGCCCGCAGGGAGAACAAGTCGCTCCAGGAGTCGTATCGACCGGGTGAGGAAAAGATGCCAGGCGTCCTTTGCGGGATCGATGCCGTGGGGTACCAGGCCCTGAACAAGAACGACCCCTCCCACGAGAACCCGACCCAGGTGATCGAGGACCTGGCCGAGCTGGTGGACGTCACCGGCTCCATCGGTCTTATCGGGGACTACTTCTCCGGTGACCCCCGCGGGGTCGACAGCAAGGCGAAGCAGGGGTACTTCACCCTTCCGCTGGGGCTGTTGTGGGAGAAGGGGATCAAGATCGAGACCGGGCAGGCGCCGGTTAAGCGCTACAACGCCTTCCTGCGGGACGCCATCGTCCAGGGGCAGGTCACGCCGGGCAAGCTGGTAAGCCATCGGCTGAGGCTGGAGAACGGGCCGGAGGCCTATGAGAGGTTCGTAGAACGCGGTGCCGGCCGGGGCGCCGAATATACGAAGGTGATTCTGAAACCCAACGGGTAGGGCAGGGGGGACAATATCGGGGGTGAGAAAGGGGGGGCTCAGCCCGGGCTCCCCCTTTCTTTATGCAGAAAAGTCAGGCCTGGTGGCCGAGGAGAACTGCCCACTCCAACGTCAAGGTTTCCGGTTCCGTGGTGATCCTCTTCATCAGTTCAAAGAGCCGCCGTTCGGCCCCTTCGGCGAAGCCCACGAACTTGACACCGGCCATGGAAAAGAAGGAGTGGACCACCTCTGCGGTGAGGACGACCCGGTCGTCGCCGTCCTCAAGGGAGACGGTACACCTCTCTCCCAGCGGTATCATGATGCAGTCATCCGAACTAATGAGGGCGCCTCGCAGGGAGATGTTCTCCACCCTTCCCCGGTAGGTGATTTCGTGATGAGTCACAGCTGCCGGTATGGTGCAGGCGATCCGGTGGAAGCGGCGTTCTGGCATGATCCTTCCTTTTTTTCTGCTGTCTTGGGTGCGGGCAGGGAACTTATCGACAGTCGCGGCAGGAACTGAAGCTTTTTATACGGCACCCGTGCCTCCTTTGGCAAGTCTCAATTGTCGCTAATGATGGCGTCGCCCTCCCGGAAGCTATTGCGGTCGCAGATACCGCTTTTGGGTTGACTTAACCGAGCATGTATTGTATTAGATGACGTTTCCGAGATTCTGGTGCGGCCGCTCCCACGGCGAGAAACACGGGCGGCGGTTCAAATTAATTCACAAAGAAATTAAGAGGGCTGTCGGTAGATGGAAAACAAGATCAGGGTCTTCAGCGGTAACTCGAATCCGGTTCTGGCAGAGAAGATTTGTGAAAGTCTCAATGTGCCGCTGGGCAAGGCGAAGGTGAAAAACTTCTCCGACGGCGAAATCATGGTCGAGATCGGCGAGAACGTCCGCGGCCGCGACGTCTACGTGGTCCAGTCCACCTGCTGCCCGACCAACAACAACCTGATGGAGCTGCTGATCATGATGGACGCCCTGAAGAGGGCCTCCGCCGCCACCATCACCGCCGTGATCCCCTACTACGGCTACGCCCGTCAGGATCGCAAGGCGGCTCCCAGGACGCCGATCACCTCCAAGCTGGTGGCGGATCTGGTCACCACCGCCGGAGCCGACCGGGTGGTCACCATCGACCTTCACGCCGGGCAGATCCAGGGCTTCTTCAACATCCCGGTGGACAACCTCTACGCCGCCCCGGTGCTCCTGGCCCATCTGAAGAGCCGCTTCGCCAGCGAGCTGGACAACCTGGTGATCATCTCCCCGGACGCGGGCGGAACCGAGCGCGCCAGGGCCTTCGCCAAGAGGCTCGGCTGCACCCTGGCCGTGATCGACAAGCGCCGCACCGGCCCCAATGTGGCCGAGGTCATGCACCTGATCGGCGACGTCAAGGGGAAATCGGCCATCATTCTCGACGACATGATCGACACCGCCGGGACCCTGACCCATGCCGCTTTGGCCCTGAAGGAGCACGGCGCCGCCAGCGTCTATGCCTGCGCCACCCACGGCGTCCTTTCGGGCCCTGCCATCGACAGGATCAACGCCTCGGTCATCGAGAAGGTGGTAATCACCGACACGGTTCCGCTGGGCGAGAAGGCTGAGCTCTCCGACAAGATCAGGGTGCTCTCGGTGGCCGACCTTCTGGCCGAAGCCATCCGCCGCATCCACGAGGACGAATCGGTCAGCTCGCTCTTTGTCTAGCCGGCCTTATCGGATATAATCACTCATTTGAATCAAAAATAAATTTCACTGACATCGGAGGATGTATGAGTAAGCAGGTGCTGAATGTTGAACTTAGGGAAGAGACCGGCAAGGGGATCTGCCGTCGTCTGAGGAGCGCAGGTAGGATTCCGGGCGTTGTGTACGGTAAGGGCATGGAGTCGGTGGCCATCTCTCTTGATCAGAGGCAGCTTTCGGAAGCGATCGCAGGCGAGGGCGGCAGGAACCACATCCTGACCCTGAAGTGCGCAGGTGCACTCGACGACCAGACCGTGATCGTCGTCGACCTCCTTCAGGACTCCATCAAGCGCACCCCGCGCCACGTAGACCTGCACAGGATCAGCCTTGCCGACAAGGTCAAGGTTCACGTCCCCGTCAGGCTGGTGGGCACCGCCGCCGGCGTCAAGGCGGGCGGCATGGTCGACTTCCCCCTGCACGAGATCGAAATCGAGTGCCTCCCGGTTCACATTCCGGGCCACATCAACGTCGACGTAACCGAGCTGACCATCGGTCACTCCATCCACCTCGGCGAAGTCGCCGCTCCGGTCGGCATCACCATCCTGGGCGACCCGAAGTCCCCGGTGATCAGCATCCTCGGCCGCAAGGGCGCAGAGGCGGAAGAGCAGCCCGCCGCTTAAGCCGGATTGATCATGGCAAAACTCGTTGTTGGGCTCGGCAACCCCGGGCCACAGTACTCATGGACCCGCCACAACGCGGGTTTCATGGTTTTGGACCGCCTGTCCCGCCTGGCACAGATCCCCATCACCAGGAAGGCCTTTTCCGGCCTTGCTGGTGACGGGAACTGGGCGGGGGAGCGCATCTATTTCCTCAAACCCCAGACCTTTATGAACCTGTCCGGGCGCTCCGTCGCCGAGGCGCTCCGTTTCTACAAGCTCTCCCTCTCGGATCTCATCGTCATTCATGACGACCTCGACATACCCTTCGGAAAGATCAAGCTCAAGGAGGGCGGCGGGCACGGCGGGCACAACGGTCTGCGGTCGCTCGGCCAGGAGCTCGGCTCCACCGCCTGGGCCAGGATCAGGGTCGGCATCGGCCGCCCGGTGCACGGCGACGTGGTCAACTACGTCCTCACCAACTTCGCCAAGGGGGAGATGGACGCGCTGCTGGAGGTGCTGGACACCTCCGTCGACGCGCTGGAGATGGTGATCAGGGAAGGGATGCCCAAGGCGATGAGCATCTTCAACGCCAAGTAGCGCATAATAGATCGGACTGGGAAATCGCATTCCCTTCTCGTCTTCACTTTCATAGAAGCAGTATCAGAGGATTACCTTTATGGGTTTCAACTGCGGCATAGTCGGTCTCCCCAACGTGGGGAAGTCCACCATTTTTAACGCGCTTACCTCTGCGGGGGCCGAATCGGCCAACTACCCCTTCTGCACCATAGACCCCAACGTCGGCATAGTTTCCGTCCCGGACCCCAGGATGCTGAAGCTGGCCGAGATCGTCCACCCCGAGCGGATACTCCCGACCACCATCGAGTTCCTCGATATCGCCGGCCTGGTGAAGGGGGCGAGCCAGGGGGAGGGGCTGGGCAACAAGTTCCTCGGGCACATCCGTTCCGTCGACGCCATCCTGCACGTGGTGCGCTGCTTCGAGAATGAGAACGTGGTCCATGTCAGCGGCAGCGTCTCCCCGGTGCGGGATATCGAGGTGATCCAGACCGAGCTGGCGCTGGCCGACCTCGACACCGTCGAGAAAAGGCTGCAGCGGGTGGAGAAGCAGGCCAGAAGCGGCGACAAGAAGGCCAAGGAAGACGTCGATTTCTGCCTCAAGGTGAAGTCGGCGCTCGAGAAGGGGCTCTCCCCCCGTGACCTCGCCGATAACGAGGACGAGCGCCTGATCCTCAGGGACATGCACCTGATGACCGCCAAGCCGGTCCTCTATGTGGCCAACGTGGCCGAGGACGACCTGGAAGGGAAGCACCCCTACGTCGACGAGGTGCGCCAGCTCGCCGCCCGCGAAGGGAACGGCGTGGTCTTCATCTGCGGCTCCATCGAGGCAGAGATCTCCGAACTGGAGGGGGATGAGAAGCAGGCCTTCCTGGAGGAGATGGGGCTCGCCGAGTCGGGGCTTGACCGCCTGATCCGCGCAGGGTACGAACTCCTGGGGCTCATCACCTACTTCACCGCCGGCGTCAAGGAGGTCAGGGCCTGGACCATCACCAGGGGGACCAAGGCTCCCGGCGCCGCGGGTGTCATTCACTCCGACTTCGAGAAGGGCTTCATCAGGGCCGAGGTCATCGCGTTCCAGGACTTCATCGCCGCAGGCGGCGAGGCCGGGGCCAAGGAAAAGGGGCTGATGCGGCTGGAAGGGAAGGAATACGTGGTGCAGGACGGCGACGTCATGCACTTCAGGTTCAACGTCTAACCCGGCCGCGGGAGCGCCCTTCCCGGCGGGAATCCGTTTTCTTCAATCGAATCGTGTTCTTTGCCGTTTTTTTGTTGTCAACCGGCGATTTCTGTAGTAATGAGTACTGTTCCATAGAACGGCATCACTGCCGTATCTCCTTGCTCCGGGCAGGACCCGGGGCTCAAAAACCGTGAGGAGGCTTAACAATGAGGATGTACGAGACGATTTACATCGTCCAGCCCGACCTGGGTGAAGAAGAGATCAAGGCTCTTTCCGCCAAGGTTCAGGACGTGGTCGCCAACATGAATGGCGATTTCAAGCGGCTGGAAGACTGGGGCACCAGGAAACTGGCTTACCCGATCAACAAGAACCCCCGTGGCCGCTACTTTTACCTCCGCTTCGACGGCGACTCCGCTTTGATCGCCGAACTGGAGCGCCGTCTGCGCCTTGACGACAAGGTGATCAGGTACCAGAGCGTCAAGCTCGAGCAGGAAGTGGTTGCAGCCGCAGCCGCTCCGGTCAAGGCTGTCGAAGAAGGGACCGAGGCTGTTGAAGCCCCGGCGACCGAGGCTCCGGCCGAAACGACTACTACGGTGGAGGGATAAGAGATGGCTGACGAGAGAACACCCCAGAGAAGCACCAGCGGCGGGCCCAGGAAGAAGCGGCCTTTCCAGCGTCGTAAGGTCTGCCGTTTCTGCGCAGACAAGCAGGTTGCCATCGATTACAAAGATCCCCGCACCCTGCGTTACTTCGTTTCCGAGCGCGGCAAGATCATTCCCCGCCGTATCTCCGGCAACTGCTCCAAGCACCAGAGGGAAATCACCGAGGCGATCAAGAGAGCAAGAAACATCGCGTTGCTCCCCATCGCGGGCAGCCACGCCACCGCTTAGTCTGTGTCTCTGAAGGCGAACCCCCTTTTGCAGGGGAGGATCCTGGATGTCATCAAGGGGAGCGCCGCGACGTCGGCGCTCTTCCTTGCTTTCATCATGCTTCCGGTCCTGGGGCTGATTCCCGGCTTCTTCACCCCCGCACCGGCTCTTTACTACAGCCTAAAAAGCGGCAGAAAGGTCGGGATCGCCATAGTCGTGGTGACCTCGGCTCTCCTGGCTGCGGTCTCTGATACCGCTGCGGTCGCCATCTACCTCCTGCAGGCGGGCGTGATGTCCCTGGCGCTCCCCGAGTTCCTTGTGAGGCTCAAAGGCGGGGCACGCTCCGTCGTGTACGCCGTGGCCATCAACCTGGTGGTAATCCTGGCAGCCGCTGCACTCTATGGCTATATCACCGGCGACAATCTTCACGCGAAGATCACCAAGGGTGTGCAGGCCAGTATCGCCCAGACCACCCTCCTCTATGAAAAGGCCGGGGTTAAGGGTGACGAGTTGAAGTCCCTGCAGGATTCGATGCGGGTGGCAGGTGAGCAGATCGTCGTCGTTTACCCGGCGCTGATCACCGTGGCACTTGGGCTGATCGCTTCGCTTAACATGTTCGTGCTGGGACGCCTTGCCATGAAGGCCGGTCTGCCGGTCTACATCGGAAACTTCAGGCAGTACCGCAACCCTGAACCGACGATCTGGCTGCTGATCATCCCCGGTTTCGGGGTGCTGGTGCAGAACGACCTGGTTCACCTGATGTCGCTGAACCTGCTCCTCGTGGTTTGCGCCCTTTACGCGGTCCAGGGATTTGCAGTCATAAGTCACTTCTTCCGCAAGTTTGCGGTGCCAACATTCATGAAAATATTGGGATGCCTGTTCCTCACCTTCCAGCCCTTCATGCTGGTGGCGGTGGCGGCGCTGGGCATCTTCGATCTCTGGGGAGACTTCAGGTCACCCAAAAAACAGCAAAACCTGTAAAAAACTCAGGCTAGGAGGATTCACATGAAGGTCATTCTGAAAGAAAACGTAGACAACCTCGGCCACATCGGCGACATCGTGAAGGTAGCACCGGGCTACGCCAGGAACTACCTGCTCCCGAAGGGGCTGGCCATCGAGGCCACCGAGAAGAACGCCAAGGCTCTGGAGCATGCCAAGAGGCAGCTGGAATACAAGAAGAACCGCGTGCTCGAGGCCGCCAAGCAGCTGGCAGGCAAGATCGAAGCCCTCACCCTCACCCTCGCTCACCAGGCCGGTGCTGACGACAGGCTCTTCGGCGCCGTCACCAACATGGAACTGGCCGAGCAGCTGAAGGCCCAGGGTATCGAGATCGACCGCAAGCGTATCGTCCTGGACGAGCCGATCAAGCACCTCGGCGATTTCACCGCCGTGGTCAAGATCCACCCGGAAGTCAACGCCACCCTGAAGGTCGCCGTCACCAAGGCTTAATCTTCACGGCATTGCCGCCGAACAACGTAAAAAAGGGCCGCTACTCTCATTGAGTGCGGCCCTTTTTCTGTTAGATGATTATAACTGTGTCAGCGCAGCGTCATGCATCACGGAAAGGAATCATCCCTTCCTTCCACAGACGTTTCGGCTAGACTGTTATGCTGTGGGATAGAAGCCCAGGGAGCCGCATGAACATCCAGAGGTACGCCAAGAGGGAAATCGCCTTCAACCAGATAGAGTCGGCGCTCGCTCTTTTCTTCGAGCGCAGGGACCTCTTTTCCGTCATCACCCTGGCCGGGGCTGCTGAGGAGATCCTCGGCGGGCTGTTGAAGCGGGAAGGGGCGATGCTCGGGGTGTTCAAACCCCTTTTCGAGATACTGCGTCCGGCAAAAGCGGGGAAAGACGGGCGGGAGCCCGCGGCGGCAGGGGAGTCGGAAGGGTTCATTCATACCGACCCGTACCAGGAGGCTGTTTTTCTCCTGGGACGGGCCATCGATGATTATCAGGCCGCAGCCGGCGTGCTGAGCCCGGCCATGCAGCGGTTCAACAAAGAAGTCCGCGCGCAAGGCGCCAAAGGCGTCTGAGCCTACTTGCGGGCGTCGATCAGCAGCCCGTAGCGGTAGCCCGACCCGAAGTCCATGTTGTTGTAGAGCGTTCCCTTCACCGTGATGACGTCGCCGAGGTTGGGGAGGTCCTTGGTGGTCACGATCACGTTGTTATTGTTCTTGGCCGTGCTGCCCGAGCCGTCCTGGATGTGCACCCAGTTCCTCTTCAGCACCCGCGGCGTCACCTTCACCACCCGCCCTCTGACCACGACCGGTTTTTTCTCCAGTTTCAGTTTCTTGGCGTAGAGTTGGGCCACCGTGTAGGCATTGGGACCCTTCGCCTTCTTGATCTGCTCGATGCTGATCGGCGCCGGGTTCTTTTGCGTCCTGGCACCCTGCGCCTGAACCGTCGCCTGGGCTGCCGTCGGCTGCTTCTGGGGCTGGGCGGCGGCACCGTTGGGCGGCACCCCCTGGTGCACCATCTTCATTGCCGCGTTACCCAGCTTGATCTCCTTGTTGCCAGGACCCGCCGAGAAGACGATCTTGTCGAATTTTCTGTTGAGCCCCTTGGAGGTGAAGTTCTTCATTTCGTAGCCCGGCAGCAGCGTCAGTTCCTGCCCGACCGTGACCTTCATGAGCGGCGCTGCCACCCAGGTCTTCTCCTCCCCGTTTTTCAGCAGGATGTAGGTATAGCCTCCGCTGTCCGTGGTCTCCACCACCTTCCCGGAGAGGTTCACCTTGGGGAGCGGTTTGGAAGCCCCCGCGGACGACGTCTCGCTACCGGCGTAAGCTTGCTGGGAGACCGCTAGGGTGGCAACGAACAGCAACAGGCAGAGGTGCTTCACGGAAAGCTTCATGGCACTACTCCTTAAGGTGGGATCCGGTCTGCTCTTGAAGGAGCAAATCCAACTGGGGAGACTACTTTTTTCCCGCGTGATTGACAAGCATTTTTCTGCACCCGTCATGTCAGTCGCCGGCCCGGGTTCGAGCCGGGCACCCCTATCTTGAGTCGGCCGGCACCCTTGAACTGTCTCGTCTGAAGTTAAGCGAATCGGCACTATTGTCATAAAAACGCGGTCGGGAAATCTGAGAGTGTCGCTTGCGCCACATCGTTATGAGGTTAATATTTGTGAGGGCGAGCTAACAGTCTGAGCTGTTGGCTTCCTGATTAGTTCGAGATCACGAATGTCAGAACCCGGTCAAAGACAAGCATGACAACGGATGCTTAATCGTGATCTCTGCCAGGAGGGGCAGCCATGACTAAAAGGGTCGGCGTCTTGTTGGTTCACGGAATGGGATCGGTACACGACGATTTCGCCCACGATGCGATTCACGAGTTAAGGGAAAGGATCTGCGGCCGGGGGCTCAAGTGCGACGATATCGCCTGGGAGTCGGTCTACTGGGCGCCGATACTTTCCCAGCAGGAGAACCAGCTCTGGGTGGATCTTTCCGCCGACCATGACCTCAACTGGGCGAAGCTGCGGAAGTTCTTCGTAAACGCCGTCGGCAACATAGCGGCCTACCAGACCTCCCACGACCGCCCCGACAGCATTTACTACAAGGTCCACGACCTGGTCCACGCCGCGCTGAAAGGGCTGAAGGGAAAGGTCGGCGGCGAGGACAAGCCGCTGGTGGTGATCGCCCATTCGCTGGGCTCGGTGATCATGTCCAACTATATCTGGGATCGGCAGAAGGGGCGTGACGAGGCGCGCTACGGGGGGAGCCCGTTCGAGCGCATGGAGACGCTGTCTGGACTGGTGACCCTGGGGAGCAACATCCCCCTTCTCACCGTGGCGGTGGACCCGATAACGAGCATAGAATTCCCGCCCCCGGGGCTGCCCGAAAAGCTCAGGAAGAAGGCGAAGTGGCTGAACATGTACGACTCGGACGACGTCCTGGGCTGGCCTCTGAAGGCCCTCAGCCGCAGCTATGCCGATGTCATCTCGGAAGAGATGGAGGTAAGCGTCGGCAACATCCTCACCGCCTGGAACCCCGCCAACCATGCCGCCTACTGGACCGATGACGAGGTCATCAAGCCCGCCTCCTATCTCATCTCCTCGATCCTCGAGGCCTGCGACGGGGAGCCCGATCGCTAGCTCCAGGCTCGACCATGGAAGGCAGGAACAAAAAAAGGCGCCCCGCAAGGCGCCTTTTTCCGTCTGGTCTGTACTGCAGCCGATCCGGCTTAGACGATCTTTTTCATTCCCTTCATGGCGGCACGAAGCTCGGCGCCGACTTCTTCCACCAGGTGGCTGCGGATGGCGGCGTTGACGGCCACGAGGAGGCTGTTGTCCACGCTGTTGTCCGCCACGCTGAGTCCCTTGCCGATCACGTCGGTGTCGACCTTGGCCATGAACTCCTTCAGCAGCGGCACGCAGGCGTGGGAGAAGAGGTAGCAGCCGTACTCGGCGGTGTCGGAGATGATGCGGTTCATCTCGTAGAGCTTCTTCCTGGCGATGGTGTTGGCGATCAGCGGAGTCTCGTGCAGCGACTCGTAGTAGGCCGACTCCGGCTCGATGCCGGTCTCGACCATGGTTTCGAAGGCGAGCTCGACGCCGGCCTTGACCATGGCCACCATCAGGATCCCCTTGTCGAAGAACTCCTGCTCGGAAATCTCGCCGGCGGCTTCGGTCTGCTCGAAAGCGGTCCGGCCGGTCTCCTCGCGCCAGGTGAGAAGCTTGACGTCGTCGTTGGCCCAGTCTTCCATCATGGTGCGGGAGAAGTCGCCGCTCATGATGTCGTCCATGTGTTTCTGGAACAGGGGACGCATGATCTCCTTGAGCTCCTCGGCCAGCTTGAAGGCGACGAGCTTCGCGGGGTTGGAGAGGCGATCCAGCATGTTGGTCACGCCGCCGTGCTTGAGGGCTTCGGTGACGGTTTCCCAGCCGTACTGGAGGAGCTTGACGGCGTAGGGGGCGTCGATGCCGTTCTGCACCATCTTGTCGAAGCACAGGAGGCTTCCGGCCTGCAGCATCCCGCAGAGGATGGTCTGCTCGCCCATGAGGTCCGACTTCACCTCGGCCACGAAGGAGGATTCGAGGACGCCCGCGCGGTCTCCGCCCTGGGCGGAGGCCAGCGCCTTGGCGAGGTCGAGGCCGTCGCCATTGGGGTCGTTCTCACGGTGCACGGCGATCAGGGTGGGGACGCCGAAGCCGCGCTTGTACTCCTCGCGCACCTCGGAGCCCGGGCATTTCGGGGCCACCATGATGACGGTCAAGTCCTTGCGGATCTGGGTCCCTTCCTCGACGATGTTGAAGCCGTGGGCGTAGCTGAAGACGGCACCCTGCTTCATGAAGGGGATGACGGTCTCGACCACCTTGGTGTGCTGCTTGTCGGGGGCGAGGTTCATCACGATGTCGGCGGTGGGGAGCATCTCCTCGTAGCTGCCGACCTTGAAACCGTTGTCGGTGGCGTTGCGCCAGGACTGGCGCTTTTCGGCAATGGCCTCGGCGCGCAGGGTGTAGGAGACGTCAAGACCGCTGTCGCGCATGTTGAGGCCCTGGTTGAGGCCCTGGGCCCCGCAGCCGACGATGACGATCTTCTTCCCCTTGGCGTACTCGCAGCCGCTGGCGAATTCCGATGCGTCCATGAAACGGCAGCTTGCCAGCTCCTGCAGCTGGCGGCGCAGCGGCAGGGTGTTGAAATAATTCTGTCCCATCTCGTTCTCCTCTATTTATGTGGTGGTTATAAATCGCATAGCATGCGGACATTATCGCATAATTCACATTGCGTAAATTGAATTGTTGTGCATATTGTATTGCCTTTGACGCAATGCGCTATGACGCCTTCCACGCTGGCCCACATCCCGGGGGGGAAGGGAGAACGGAGTAATTGATGGATATACGGGAACTGGAAATATTTCTGACGGTGGCCGAGCTCCTGCACTTCGGGCGCGCCAGCCAGGCGTGCAACTTGAGCCCTTCGGCACTTACCCGCACCATCCAGCGGATGGAGGAGAAACTGGAGCAGCCTCTTTTCCTGCGCGACAAGAGGAGGGTGACCTTGTCGCCTGCGGGAGAGCGCCTCAAGGCCTATGCCCGGGTGTGCACCCAGGAGTGGCGGAACTTCCGCTCCTCCATCGGAAGCGCCGGCACTGTGGCGGGAACGCTTTCCATCTACGCCTCCATCACCGCGGTCTACGGCCTCTTGCCGGAATTGCTGGAGTCGTTCCGGGAGCGATACCGGGATGTCCAGCTGGAGTTGCGCACAGGTGCTGCAGAGCAGGCCGTGGCCCAGGTGCAAAGCGGGGAGATCGACCTGGCGGTAGCAGCCCTTCCTGACCGGCAGCGCTCCACCATCGAATTTCTTCCCATGGTCACCATCCCGCTGATCTTCATCGCTCCCAGGGACGTCGCGGCCGTTTCGGCTCCGCTCCAAGCCGGGCGCCTCGATCTCTCGAAAGCCCCCTTGGTCCTGCCGCAGAGCGGCCTCTCCCGCCGCCGTCTCGACCATTGGCTGAAGGAGCACCGCATTGCCCCCAACATCACCTCGGAGGTTTCCGGCAACGAGGCCATCATCGCCATGGTCCGCCTGGGGTGCGGCGTCGGCATCGTCCCCAGGCTGGTGCTGGAGAGGAGCCCCTTCCGGGACGAGGTGACGGTCCTCGACAACGCGCCGCGGCTCGATCCTTACGTGGTAGGCCTCGCCTCCAGCAAGAGGAACCTCCAGCGCCCGAGCGTCCGCGCCTTCTGGGAACTGGCCGAGTCGCGGTTGTCTGGAGGCGGTTCCTAGCTCCGCTATCCCGGATATTTAATCCGGCGATCTGTTATGATTTCCCTGGTGTAACGTCCGCTCATATTTTCCCGGTGGCGGGGGAAATGGCCTTGCCAATCCGGGATTGCTGTGTTATATACGTTTGCTGTTTTAAATTCGCACGCCACCTTACCAGTGTCGGTGGTGCCTGCCCCGGCAGGTTCCGACTATTACTGGTGGCGGAGGCAAAACCAAAGGAGAAGCACATGTCGAACATCACCATGAAGGAACTGCTGGAAGCGGGTGTCCATTTCGGCCACCAGACCAAGAGATGGAACCCCAAGATGAAGCCGTACATCTTCGGCGCACGTAACGGCATCTACATCATCGACCTCCAGAAGACCGTCAGGCTCTTCAAAGGCGCCTACAGCTTCGTGACCGAGGCCGCTCAGGCCGGCGAGACCCTCCTCTTCGTCGGTACCAAGAAGCAGGCCCAGGATTCGGTCGCCGAAGAGGCACAGCGCTGCAACATGTTCTACGTGAACGAGCGCTGGCTGGGCGGCATGCTGACCAACTTCTCCACCGTCAAGCAGAGCATCGACCGCCTGAAGAGGCTCGACGCCATGGTCGCCGACGGCACCATCGAGGCATACACCAAGAAGGAGCAGCTCAAGCTGGCCAAGGAGCGCGAGAAGCTCGAGAAGACCCTGGGCGGCATCAAGGGCATGGGCAAGGTCCCGGGCGTCCTCTTCGTGGTTGACCCCAAGAACGAGGAAATCGCCGTCAGCGAAGCCAAGAAGCTGGGGATCCCGGTCGTGGCCATCGTCGACACCAACTGCGACCCGGACGATATCAACTACGTCATCCCGGGCAACGACGACGCCATCCGCGCCATCAGGCTGCTGACCAGCAAGATGGCCGACGCGGTCCTCGACGGCGTCCAGGCAAGGAATGCCCGTCTGCAGACCGGCGCCGAGGAGGAGTTCTCCACCGAAGGCGAGGAAGTGGCGGAAGAGACGGCAGGCGAGGCCTAACCCCTCCTGCGGTAAGACCACCCCGTATCCCCCGCCCATCGACAGGCTCAGGGCGAAGGGGGGCTGGGGGCAGCAACCAAAACCATAAAATGAGACGCCTGCGCTTCGGCGCGGGCGATCGTGGAGGATAACGTGAGCATTACAGCGGCACAGGTTAACGAACTCAGAAAAGCAACTGGCGCAGGCCTCATGGACTGCAAGAAGGCCCTGACCGAGACCGGCGGCGATCACGAGAAAGCCATCGACTACCTCCGCACCAAGGGGCTGGCAGCCGCTTCCAAGAAGGCAGGCCGCGCGGCAACCGAGGGGATGGTCGGCTCCTACATCCACGCCGGCGGCAAGATCGGCGTGCTGGTGGAGGTCAACTGCGAAACCGACTTCGTGGCCAAGAACGAGAACTTCCAGGCCTTCGTAAGGGACATCGCCATGCACATCGCCGCGGCCAGCCCCCTTTACGTCAGCCGCGACGAAGTGCCGGCCGAGCTCCTCGAGCGCGAGAAGGCGATCTACCGCGAAAAGGCCCGCGAGAGCGGCAAGCCGGAAGCCATCATCGAGAAGATCCTCGACGGCCAGGTCAACAAGTTCTACGCCGACATCTGCCTCCTCGAGCAGCCCTACGTGAAGGACCCGGACAAGACGGTCCAGACCTACCTGAACGCGACCATCGCCTCCATCGGCGAGAACATGAGCATCCGCCGCTTCGCCAAGTTCGTACTCGGCGAGGGGCTTGCCAAGAAGGAAAGCGATTTCGCGGCAGAGGTCGCCGCGGCCGCCGGCGTTTAAATCGTCCCCACGGAGCCGGCCATGAAAATGGGCGGCTCTTTTTTTACCTAACGCATCAACAGCAGGTGACAACGATGGCAGAACCTTTCTATAAAAGAGTGCTGCTCAAGCTCTCCGGGGAGGCCCTCGGAGGCGAGCAGGGATACGGAATCGATCCCAAGACCATTACCGCCATCGCCCGCGAGGTGAAGCAGGTGGTGGATCACGGCGTGCAGCTCTCGCTGGTGATCGGCGGCGGCAACATCTTCCGCGGTCTGGCCGCCTCCTCGAAGGGGATGGACCGGGCCAGCGCGGACTACATGGGGATGCTGGCCACCATGATCAACGCCCTGGCGATGCAGGATGCGCTGGAGAAGATCGGGGTCGATACCCGGGTGCAGTCCGCCATCGCCATGGCCGAAGTGGCCGAGCCCTACATCCGCCGCCGCGCCATCCGTCATCTCGAGAAGGGGAGGGTGGTGATCTTCGGAGCCGGAACCGGCAACCCCTATTTCACCACCGACACCGCCGCAAGCCTCAGGGCCATGGAGATCGGTGCCGACGTGATCCTCAAGGGGACCAAGGTCGACGGCGTCTACTCGGCCGACCCGAACAAGGATCCTTCCGCCACCAGGTATGACACGCTGACCTACCTGGAGGTTCTGAGAAAGGGGCTCCAGGTCATGGACGCCACCGCGATCTCGCTCTGCATGGACAACAACCTTCCGATCATAGTCTTCGATGTCACGACCGATGGCAATGTCGTCCGGGTCGTTTCCGGCGAGCAGATCGGTACCCTGGTGAAAGGAGAATAGCATGATCAAGGATGTCATCGCCAATATGAACGTCCACATGGACAAGTCGATCGACGCGCTCAGGAAGGAGTACCAGAGGGTGCGGACCGGACGGGCCAGTACCTCGCTTTTGGACGAAGTCAAGATCGACTTCTACGGGACGCCGAGCCCGCTCAACCAGGTCGCCACCCTCTCCGTCCCCGAGGCCAGGACCGTCACCATCCAGCCCTGGGATGCGAAGATGATCCAGCCGATCGAGAAGGCCATCCTCAACTCGAACCTGGGCCTCACCCCCGCCAACGACGGGAAGGTGATCCGCCTGAACCTCCCGCCGCTCACCGAGGAGAGGCGTAAGGACATCGTCAAGCAGCTGAAGAGGGATGCGGAGGAATCCAAGGTCGCCCTCAGGAACATCCGCCGCGACGCCATCGATTCCCTGAAGAAGCTGGAGAAGGACAAGCAGATCTCCGAGGACGACCTGAAGCGTGCCGAGAAGGACGTTCAGGACGCGACCAACGCCCACGTGGCCAAGGTCGACGAGGTCCTGGCCCACAAAGAAAAAGAGGTCATGGAGGTCTAGACAGGCCCTGGCAGCGGGGGGGGGCTTCCCCCCTGCACCCTCTCCGCGCGCCTCACGGACACCGTTTTCGCGCAACCCCCCGCATTGAAGGGGATTTTTTGTTTTTAGGGTGACTATGGACTCGTTAAAGCCGGAGAACCTCCCCGGACACCTGGCTGTGATCATGGACGGCAACGGGCGGTGGGCGGAAAAGCGCATGCTGCAGCGGATCGTCGGGCACCAGAAGGGGGTCGAGACCGTTCGCGTGATCGTGGAGGAATGCTCCCGTCTCGGTATCCGCTACCTGACCCTGTTCGCCTTCTCGGCCGAGAACTGGCTCAGGCCCAAGACCGAGGTCAAGGCGCTGATGGCGCTTTTGAAGAAGTACATCCGGGGAGAGATCGCCCGGATGATGCAGAACGGCATCCGCTTCAACGTGATCGGCAACAGGTGCGACCTTCCCGAGGACGTCGACCGGGAGATCCAGTTCGCCATGGACAGGACCGCCGGAAACCGGGGGATGCTCCTCACCCTGGCCTTGTCCTACGGGGGGAGGCAGGAGATCGTGACGGCGGCCAGGGCACTCGCGGCCGAGGCGGTCGCGGGGAGGCTCAACCCCGACGCCATCGACGAGAGCCTCTTCACCGGCTCCCTTTTCACCGCAGGGATACCCGATCCGGATCTTCTCATCAGGACCAGCGGGGAGATGCGCATCTCCAACTTCCTCCTCTGGCAGCTTGCCTACGCGGAGCTCTACTTTACCGAGGTCAACTGGCCCGACTTTGACAGGAACGAGCTGGCGCGCGCCTTCCGCGACTACCAGTCGAGGGAGCGCAGGTTCGGCATGACCAGCGACCAGCTCCGCAAGGAATCGGCCTAGCCCGGCTTCGCCGGAGCTGAAGCCAACAGGAGTCCGCCATAAAAAGATTAGCAACCGCAGCGGTTCTTCTGCCGCTGCTGATACTATTCACCATCAAGGCCAGCGTCTTCCACTTTTCGCTGCTTGTCTTCCTGCTGTCGCTTCTGGGACTCGACGAGTTCTACCGCATGACGCTCCCGGAGCGCCGCTGGGAAGGGCGGGTCGCGGCACTGGCCGGCGCCCTCACCGTCTTCTGCCTCTTCGCGAAGAGCGGGATGATCCCCCTGATGGCTCTGACCGTGCTGGTGCTCGCCTTCTGCCTGGTCGAGCTCTTCCGGTTCCAGGACATCGGGCGGGCGGGGGCCGAGTCGGCGCTCTTTCTCATGGGCTTTCTCTACGTCCCCCTCCTCCTTTCGCACCTTCTCATGATCCGCATGCTCTCTAACGGCGTGTTGTGGCTTTTTCTCATCATGGTCATCGTGATGTGCGGGGACAGCGCCGCTTACTATGTCGGCTCCTCGTTCGGAAAGACGAAGATCTACCCTTCGGTGAGCCCGAAGAAGAGCGTCGAGGG
>NZ_JBXKJL010000307.1:0-10431 GCF_056994735.1 Geomonas sp. | reverse complement strand
ATGCGAGTCGTGCTGATGCAGATCAGGCTTCGTCTCATGAGCCGTACGCTCAAGGACAAGCGAGGCATCGTCAAAAGCATCCTGGGAAGGGCGCGCAACAGGTTCAACGTCTCCTGTATCGAGGCCGGCCTGAACGACCAGCCCGGCGACGCCGAGCTTGCCTTCGTCACCGTTGCCGACGGCGCCACCCGTGCGAGGGGAATCATGCAGGACCTGGACGAGTGGCTGGCCTCGGAGCGGCCGGATGTGGAGATCACCGATGTGCAGGTCGAGGAGCTGTAATATTGTCTGCTTCACACTGTCATTAAAATATGCTAGCTTTCGTAAGGTGTGAATCTGTCAAAGCGGAGTGAATGGATGGCTCAAGACGACCTCGGCAAACTGACCATCAACAAGGAGAGCTATTCCGCCCAAAAGACAGGCAGAAGCCGCCGTCTCTGGGTCGTCCTCGCCGTCGTTGTCTTGATAGTGGCCGCTTCTGTCTGGCATTGGGTGGTAAACCGCAGTGTTCAAGTCGAGGTCGCCACTATCTCGCTGGTCTACCCATCCCAAACCGTTTCGCTCCTCAACGCCAGCGGCTACGTCGTCGCCCAGAGAAAGGCGGCGGTCTCGGCCAAGGTGACGGGGCGGCTCGATTGGCTCGGTGTCGAGGAGGGGAGCGTCGTCCGGCAGGGGCAACTGCTGGCGAGACTGGAAAGCAAGGATGTGGCTGCCGCGCGGGATCAGGCGGTGGCGAACCTGAAGGTGGCCCGGGACTCCCTGCAGCAGGCACAGGTAGAGCAAAAAGATGCCGCCAGAAACCTCAACCGGGCGAAGGATCTCTTTTCGCAGGGGATCATTTCCAGGGCGGACTTCGATACCGCCGAGGCTCGTTATCAGAAGGACATAGCGGCCACCTCCGGGGCGCAGGCATCGATAAAGGCGGCGCAAGCGGCGGTTGCCGGGGCTCAGGCTGGTGTGGAATATACCGACGTCCGCGCTCCCTTCGACGGTGTCGTGCTCACCAAGAACGCGGACATGGGCGACATCGTCTCCCCGCTGGCAGTTCAGGCGAACGCCAAGGCGGCGGTTGTCACCTTGGCCGACATGGGATCCCTCGAGGTCGAGGCGGATGTCTCGGAAGCAAACCTGGCGAAGGTCCGGGTCGGGCAGCCTTGCGAGGTGGTGCTCGACGCCCTCCCTGATTCCCGTTTTCGGGGAGAACTGCACACCATCGTCCCCACGGCGGACCGGAGCAAGGGGAGCGTGATGGTGAAGGTGCGCTTCATCGACAAGGACAAGCGGATCCTTCCGGAGATGAGCGCGAAGGTAGCCTTTCTTGAGCGACCCGTGCAGCCGGGAGGCGGGACGCCCCAAGTGGCACTGCCACCTTCCGCGGTGGCAAAGCGAGACGGCAAGAATGTCGTTTTCGTGGTCTCCGGCGACAGGGTCATCGAAAGGCCGGTGACGCTGGGGCAGAGAGCGGGTGACATGGTCGAGGCCGTTTCCGGGGTCAAGGCCGGTGAGCGGATCGCCATTAAGCCGCTCGATAAGCTGCGCGACCACATGCGAATCACCACACCGGAAAAGTAGCCATGGAAGCTACCGTCACGCCAATCGTCGTCATCCGCAATCTCTCCAAGAGCTACCGCCGCGGAAGCCAGATCATTCCCGTCCTCTCCGGGATCAACTTCGACATCGCCCGCGGTGAGTTCGTCGCTCTCATGGGACCTTCCGGGTCGGGGAAGAGCACTCTTCTCAACCTCATCGCCGGGATCGACTCGGCCGACCAGGGAACCATACGCATCGGCGGCGTCGAGATCACCACCCTGGGCGAAGCCGAACTCGCCCGCTGGCGCGCCGGCCATGTAGGCTTCATCTTCCAGTTCTACAATCTTATTCCCGTCTTGACCGCCTACGAAAACGTGGAGCTTCCGCTTCTCCTTACCCCTCTGAATCGGCGGGAGCGGCGCGAGCACGTCGAGGCGGTCCTTTCCGTGGTGGGGCTTTCCGACAGGATGGATCACTATCCGGCGCAGCTGTCCGGTGGCCAGCAGCAACGTGTGGCGATCGCCCGCGCCATCGTCACCGATCCCGAAATCCTGGTGGCGGACGAGCCGACCGGAGATCTGGACCGGGTCTCGGCCGAGGAGATCCTGCAGCTCATGGATCAGCTGGTGCGGGCATTCGGCAAGACCATCATCATGGTCACCCACGACCCGCGGGCAGCCGAGAAGGCCCACCTGATCCGGCACCTCGAAAAGGGCGAGTTGAGCGCGACCTAAATGGGCATTCCCTACTCATACAGCTTCCGCAATCTATGGACCAGGCGGCTCACCACCCTCCTCACGGCGAGCGGAATGGGGCTCGTGGTCTTCGTCTTCGCGGCGACCCTCATGCTTGCCGAGGGGCTGCAGAAGACACTGGTGGAGACCGGTTCCCCCGATAACGTCATAGTCATCAGGAAGGCGGCCAACTCGGAGGTCCAAAGCGGTGTGGAGCGGCCGCAGGCGGCTCTGGTGGCGAGCCAGCCGGAGGTGGCGATCGGTCCCGACGGCAAGCAGTTGCTGGCCAAGGAGCTGGTGGTGCTGATCAATCTGCGCAAGCGCGGCGGGAACAAGCCTGCCAACGTGATAATCAGGGGGGTGAGCGATGCCTCCCTGAAACTCAGGCCGGCGGTCCGCCTGGTCGAGGGGCGGATGCCTCGCGCCGGCTCCGCCGAGGTCATCGCCGGCTCCAGCATCGCTCGGCGCTTCACCGGGGGCGGGTTGGGCGAGACCGTGCGTTTCGGGATGCGCGACTGGCGGGTGGTGGGCATCTTCGATGCCGGGAACACCGGATTCTCATCGGAGATCTGGGGGGACGTCGACCAGATGATGCAGGCCTTTCGCAGGCCGGTCTACTCATCCGTGACTTTCAGGCTGCGCGACACCAGCGAGTTCGAAGCCTTCAAGACCAGGGTGGAGAGCGATCCGAGGCTGACCGTCGAGGCCAAACGCGAGACGAGGTACTACCTGGACCAGTCGGAAACGATGGCAAAGTTTCTGCGCATCCTGGGGATGGTGCTGACCATCGTCTTCTCCATCGGTGCCGTCATCGGCGCCACCATCACCATGTACGCCGCGGTCGCCAACAGAGTGACGGAGATCGGCACATTGCGGGCGCTGGGCTTCCAGCGGACCAGCATTCTCTCGGCCTTCATCATGGAGGCGCTTCTTCTCGGGCTTTGCGGGGGGATCCTGGGTGTGGTGGCGGCTTCCTTCATGCAGCTCATCACCATCTCCACCATGAACTGGCAGTCCTTCTCCGAACTTGCCTTCTCCTTCACGTTAACCTTCGGGATATTGTGGAAGTCGCTCCTCTTCTCCATGGTCATGGGTTTCATCGGCGGCTTCCTCCCGGCTCTTAGGGCGGCGAGGATGAACATCGTCGAGGCGCTCAGGGCTACGTAAACCATGAACAAAACCATTTGCCACGGAGACACGGAGAACTTCTGAGAAAGCAAAACCTTAAACAATGACAGCTTCACCAACGTAACAGAGCAGTCATTGTGACAAGCGTTGTTAAAGAAGAAAGCCTTTGTATCCAAGGTCTGGCTTAGTGTTTTAGAAGGTGTCTCAGATTTCCTCCGTGTCTCCGTGGCAAACGGTGTCGTTTTTAAAATCCAAAACATTTAGCCACGGAGACACGGAGAATTTCTGAGAAAGCAAAACCTTAAACAATGACATCTTCACCAGCGTAGCAGGAGCAGTCATTGTGACAAGCGTTGTTAAAGAAAGCTTTGTACCCAAAGGTCTGGTTTATTGTTTTAGGTGTCTCAGATTTTCTCCGTGTCTCCGTGGCAGATGGTTTGAGCTTTTGAGGTTTGTGTCTGATGTTCATGATGAAGTACATCATACGGAACATGTTCCGCCACAAGCTCCGCTCCGTCCTCACCGTGGTGGGAGTCGCCGTCGCCGTCCTGGCCTTCGGCCTGCTGCGCACCCTGGTGGGGTTGTGGTATTCCGGCGCCGAGCATGCCTCCGCTACCCGCCTGGTCACCAGGAACGCCATCTCCCTCGTCTTTCCCCTTCCCGTCTCCTATCTTGAACGGATCCGCGGCGTGCCCGGCGTGAGCGAGGTTTCCTACGGCAACTGGTTCGGCGGCATATATATCGACGAAAAGCATTTCTTCGCCAACTACGCCGTCCAGGGCAAGACCTACCTGGACCTCTACCCCGAGTTCCTCCTGGATCCCAAGGAGCGCAATGACTTCCTGCTCGACCGCAAGGGGTGCGTGGTCGGGCGCAGGCTGGCCAAGACCTACGGCTGGAAGGTCGGGGACATCATTCCGCTGAAAGGGAGCATCTTCCCGGGACAATGGGAGTTCGTGCTGCGCGGCATCTACCGAGGCGCGGAAAGGTCGACCGAAGAGCGGATCATGATCTTCCACTGGGAGTATCTCAACGAGACCCTGAGGCGGACCGTACCCCGGCGGGCCGACCAGGTCGGCTTCTACATGATCGGCGTAAAGAACCCCGATATAGCTCCCCAGGTGGCCCTCGCGGTCGATGCTCTCTTCAAGAACTCCCTCGCCGAGACCCTCACCGAAACCGAGAAGGCCTTCCAGCTCGGCTTTGTCTCCATGACCGAAGCCATCATGGTTGCCATCCAGATCGTCTCCTACATGGTCATTGCCATCATCATGGTGGTGGCAGCCAACACCATGGCCATGACGGCGCGGGAGCGGATAGGGGAGTATGCGACACTGAAGACACTCGGGTTCAAGGCTGGACATATCGGTGGTCTGATCTTCGGTGAGTCAATGGCCATCTCGATACTGGGCGGCATCGTGGGCGTGGCGGCCACCTTCCCCGCGGCGCGGTGGATCGAGCTCGAACTGGCCCAGTACTTCCCCTATTTCAGCGTCTCATCCGAAACCGTGATGCTGGAGCTTCTTTCCGCCCTGATCGTCGGGGTCGTTTCCGGCATCTTTCCCACCTGGCGCGGCGCGACCATCCGCATCGCCGACGGGCTCAAACGGATCGGGTGAAGGATTTTTCTTCACTGTTTTGCGTTTTCGGTTATAGTGCGTTTCCTCGGCCTGAAACCAAACCGTTTAGCCACGGAGACACGGAGAACATCTGAGAAGGCAGAGGTTTTCCTGATCAGAAGTACCAATCTTCCCCCAGCTTCCAAAACTGTCATTCCCGAAGCGATTCTGATCGGGAATCCAGCTCCAAAACGACGTGAAATCTGGATCCCCGATAAGGACATTCGGGGATGACAATCTCATAGCGGAAGATTAGCGCTAATCAGTAGAGAGGATGAGGCGGAGCCGATCACTCCGCCCTACCCTACTCGATCAGGTCCCGACCTTACCGGGGGCCTTGCATCACTTCACGTTGACCCACTCGGTCCTCACCGTGCCGCTGCGCACGTTGATCCGGCCGTCGATGGTGGTCTCGCCCACAGAGACGCTGTAGTCGGCCTTGTAGCCCCCCTCGATGATGACGGAGATGGCACGGTTGGCTGTCAGCGAGAAGGTGTTGACCCCTTCTATCATCTGGATCACCGCGCCGTCGGTGGCTGCGTCGTAGGCGGCCTGAAGGGTCGGGTAGCTTGTCGGGCCGATCTTCACCAGAGGGGCCAGGGTGAAGGTTGCGGTGACCGACTTGTCGGCGTCCATGGCTGCGGTGCAACCAGCGGTGCCGCTGCAGATGCCGGACCAGCCGTCAAAGGTGGAGTCCGCGCTCGGCGTGGCGGTCAGGCTGACGCTGCCGCCGGAGAAGTTAGCGCTGCATCCGGTAGCGGAACCGCTGGCGCAGGCGATGCCGGCCGGGGCGCTGGTTACGGTACCGGTCCCCGTTCCGGCAATCGTCACGGTCAGGGTGGGGGTGCTGGCGACAATGCTGTTGGAGGGGAGCGATGGCGCCCCGGCGCCGATGGCATTTGTCGCGGTTACCGTGAAGGTATAGGCTGCACCCTTGGTCAGACCGGTGATTATGTGGGAAAGACCGGTCGTGCCGGCGTTGCTGTCGACGCCGCCGGCCGGGTTGGAAGTCACCGTGTAGCCGGTTATGGCGCTGTTGCCGTTGGATGCCGGAGCGGTGAAGCTCACCGTCACCTGGCCGTTGCCGACGCTGGCGGCACCCATGACAGGTGCGCCGGGAACGGTGGCCGGGATGACGCTGTTGGAGGACGCCGAGGGCGCACCTGTCCCGACTGCGTTCTCGGCGCTTACCGTGAAGCTGTAGGCGACGCCGTTGGTCAGGCCGGTGATGATGTGGGAGAGACCGGTCGTCCCTGCGTTGCTGTCGACGCCGCCGGCCGGATTGGAAGTCACCGTGTAGCCGGTTATGGCGCTGTTGCCGTTGAAAACGGGAGCAAGGAAGCTGACCGTGGCCTGTGAGTTGCCGGCAGTGGCGGACGGAGCGGACGGCGCGTCTGGAACGGTCGCGGGAGCAATGACAGTGAAGGTCGCCCCGCTGGCGGGGGTGGCTGACAGAGGAACACCGTTGACATCCATGCCGCTCGGCAGCGAAACGGTTACGCTGCCGTTGCCTGCCGTTACGGTGTAGGAATAGCTGTAGTGACTGTAATCAACCCTGGTCATGGTGCTCGCGGCCAGGGTGTTTGCACCGTCGAGTGCGATCTGCACCGCAGCGAGATCTGAAACCAGGTCGTTGAAGGTGGCGGTGATGGTGACCTGGTCTCCGGGTTTGTACGGTCCTGACGGCGCATAGCTGATAGTGGCGGAGGTAGGCGCCGGCTTGATTACCTTGCGGATGCGATTGTTGTAATAATCTGCAATATACAGGTTACCGGCGCCGTCTACGGTCACTCCTTCAGGGATAGCGAGGCTGGCTGAGGTCGCCGGACCGCCATCCCCGGCAAAGGCTACCGTACCATTGCCGGCCACGGTGCTGATGATGCCGCTGTCGGCTGCCACCTTGCGGATGCGGTTGCTGTTGTCCGCGATATACAGGTTCCCGGAGCTGTCTACGGTCACTCCATAGGGATAGGTGACGCTAGCCGAGGTTGCCGCCCCGCCATCCCCTGAAAAACCAGAGGTACCGTTACCGGCCACGGTGGTGATGATCCCGCTGTCGACAGCCACCTTGCGGATGCGGTGGTTAGAATAATCCGCAACATACAGGTTCCCCGCCCTGTCAATGGTCACCCCTTCGGGGACGAGGCCGGCTGAGGTGGCTGCTCCGTTATCCCCGGCAAACGCCGCGGTACCGGTTCCGGCCACGGTTGTGATGATCCCGCTGTCGGCAGCCACCTTGCGGATGCGGGCGTTGCCCGAATCGGCAATGAACAGATTCCCGGAACTGTCTACGGTCACACCCCTGGGGTTATAGAGGCTTGCCGCGGTAGCTGCTCCGCCGTCTCCGGCAAAGCCTGCGGCTCCGTTTCCGGCCACGGTGGTGATGATCCCGCTGACGGCGTCTACCTTGCGAATACGGTTGCTGGACTGATCTGCGATATACAGGTTTCCGGAGCTGTCCAAGGTTACTCCCTTGGGGAAATAGAGGCTTGCGGCGGTGGCGGCTCCGTTATCCCCGGCAAAGGCTGCAGTGCCGTTGCCGGCTACGGTGGTAATGATACCTGTTCCGACCGCTACCTTGCGGATGCGATGGTTACTTTGGTCTGCGATAAGGAGGTTGCCAGAACTGTCTACGGTCACCCCCCTGGGGTAATAGAGGTTGGCGGATGTGGCTGTTCCGTTGTCCCCAATGGTTGGAGTACCGTTGCCGGCCACGGTGCTGATGATGCCGCTGTCGGCAGCCACCTTGCGGATGCGGTTGTTGGAAGAATCTGCGATATACAAGTTCCCGGCGCTGTCTACGGTCACTCCATAGGGGTTTTTGAGGCTGGCTGAGGTTGCCGCGCCACTGTCACCGGCAAAATCACGAACACCAGTGCCGGCCACGGTGCTGATGATGCCGCTCTCGGCAGCTACCTTGCGAATGCGCTGGCTGTTGCCCTCTGCGATATAGAGGTTCCCGGAGCTGTCTACGGTCACTCCATTCGGGTATTGTATGCTGGCTCCGCTGGCCGGTCCGCCATCACCGGCGAAGGCTGCCGTGCCGTTGCCGGCCACGGTGGTGATGATGCCGCTGCCGACCGTCACCTTGCGGATGCGGCTGTTATAAGAATCTGCGATATAGAGGTTACCGGCGCTGTCAAATGCCACGCCCTGGGGTAAATAGAGGCTGGCTGAGGTTGCCGCGCCATTATCCCCGGCGAATGTTGCGGTACCGTTGCCGGCCACGGTGCTGATGATGCCGCTGTCGGCAGCCACCTTGCGGATGCGGTTGTTAGAAGAATCTGCAATATATAAGTTCCCGGCGCTGTCTACGCTCACGCCCTTGGGGGAATAGAGGCTGGCTGAGGTGGCCTCTCCGCCATCCCCTGAAAAGCCCGCGGTACCGTTGCCGGCCACGGTGGTAATGATACCTGTGCCGACTGCCACCTTGCGGATGCGGTTGTTATTCGAATCTGCAATATACAAGTTCCCGGCGCTGTCTACGCTCACTGCAGTCGGGGAACGGAGGTTGGCTGAGGTGGCCGGGCCGCCATCTCCGGCAAAAAAAGGATTAAAGCCGCCGCCGGCGCCAGTGCCGGCCACGGTGGTGATTATGCCGCTGGCGGCCGCCACCTTGCGGACACGGTTGTTTTCGTAATCAGCTATATACAGGTTCCCGGAGCCGTCTACGGTCACCCCCCTGGGGGAATAGAGGCTGGCTGAGGTGGCTGGGCCATTGTCTCCCGAAATCCCTCCCGCCACGGTGATGATATCCCCCGGCGAAGCGGCATAGACGCCAAAACTGACGTCCATGAGCATGCTGAGTGCCAGGAGTAGCATGCCCACAACGCGGAAAGCGCTTATCATTCGCCCCGACATTTCTCCAGATAACTTCATAACAACCTCCTGCTGCCAATTTATATCCTGATTAGTACCAATCTTCCGCCGGCTTCCAAAACTGTCATTCCCGAAGCGATTCTGATCGGGAATCCAGCTCCTAAACTACGTGAAATCTGGATCCCCGATAAGGGCATTCGGGGATGACAATCTCATAGCGCATCCACATAGGGTCAAACCTACACATTGCACTTCGTCAATTGTGTAGGTTTGACCCTTTGGATTCTTGGACCCTTTGGATTCTTGGTTTTACGACCAGTTCGCCAAGGCGCTGGCGTGTTCGAGAGAATACCGGGAGCCTGTCGGACTTTCGGCAAGAACTGCCTGGGCCCGACAGGCTCCCGGTTCTAGTGGATTTTAAGCCTGTCAACAGTCACCTTACCGCTTCTCACCTTCAAAGTGCCGTGCAGCGAGGTGACGCCATTACTCGTCGAGTACCCCGTGTCGAATCCACCATCGATAAAGACTGCGATATTACGGCCGAAGATCAGGTCCTCCGTGAACAGGAACTCACGTGTTTCTATGGTGCCTCCGTTGGGAGCCGCGGCGTAGGCGGCCTGGAGCTGGCTGAAGTAGCTCTGCGTCGCCCCGTCGACGCGGGCAGGCTGGGCGTAGGTGAAGTTAGCGGTAACCGCCTTGTCTGCGGTCATGGTCACGGTGCAGTTACCGACCGCCGCGGTGCAGGCCCCCGACCAGCCGCTGAATACCGAATCGGCATCGGGCGTCGGAAACAGGGTAACCGTGGCTCCGCTGGCGAAATAATGGGTGCAGGTTCCGGAGGTGCAGGCGATCCCCGCCGGTGAACTGTTCACCGAACCAGCGCCGCCGTTGCTGCTGCCTAGGGTGACGTCGAGCCTGGGTCCTGCGTCCAGGGTGAAGGTGGCGTTCACCGTATGGTTGCCGACGACGTTGCTGAAGGTGACGCTGAAGCTCTTCTGGTTGCCGATGGTCTGCGACACATTGTCCACCGTGACCGAGGCGATGTGGTATCCCGCGTTCGGTGTGACCGACACCGCTGCCGAATTCGCCCCGTAGTTCACCGTCTGGCTGGCGCTGATGGTACCGTTGGCACCCGACCCGGTGGTGATGCTGTAGGTGTTGAGGGCGAAGTTCGCCTTAACGTTCATACTGGCTGCGACGTTGCTGACAGTCAGTGCGGTGGCCGTGCCCAGAATTTTACCGCTGCCATCGGTCCAGTTGATCAGGTGGTAGCCGGTATTCGGTACGGCGGTGACAGCAGTGGCGCTAGCGCCGTAATTCACGGTCTGGCTCGCAGTGCCGCTGATGGTGCCGTTGGCCCCTGCGGCGAAGGTCAGCGTGTAGGTATTGATGGCGAAACTGGCCGTTAATGTCTGGTTGGAGGTGATCCAGCTCGAATAGCTGTAACTGGAGACCGCTCCCAGGGAGGCGCCGTTGACCGTTGCACCCGTCACGTGATAGCCGGTGTCAGGCTTGATGGTGTAGGTGGGCATGCTGCCGTAATTAACCACCGTCGGCCCGACAATGCTCCCGTGAGCCCCGGGGCTCAGGGTGACGGTGTA
>NZ_JBXKJL010000306.1:0-6846 GCF_056994735.1 Geomonas sp. | reverse complement strand
CGGCTTCAATGGGCAATTAGCAGGGGTTCACGCTGATTCACGAAGGGGGTGTTATGACCTGACGGCGGCCCCGCAGTCACCCTCTCCGTCTTCTCACCAGTGATTTACCGAACCTTGGCCTTAATTTACTGGAATAACCAGGTCGACAAAATTACAGAAATATTACGGATTCGTCATCTCAGGCGTGAAGCGTGAAGGATGAAGCGTGAAGGGTGAAGCGTGAAGGGTGAAGGGTGAAGGGTGACGGGAGAATCACGTCCCCCCTCCCTTGAGGGGAGGGGGTTAGGGGGTGGGTGAAGGTGTCATTTCAATAGGTCGTGGCCTAAACTGCGGATTGCAATAGGTCGTGGCCTAAACTGCGAATTGCAATAGGTCAGGCCTACTCTGCGAATTGCAATGGTTTGCTTTTTACCATTCACCATTCACCATTCACCTTTCACAGCCTTTAAGCCTTCGGCAGTTCCAGCTTCGGTTCCTTTGCCGCACGATAAAGGAGCAGGGTCCTGCCCAGCACCTGGGCCACTTCGGCCCCGCACGCCTCGCAAAGCGCCTCGGCCACCTCGTGACGGTCCATCATGCAGCTCTCCAGTATCTTCACCTTGATCAGCTCATGGCTCTCCAGGGCTTCGTTGGTTTCCTTGACCAGTGCCGCGTTGACCTCCCCCTTGCCGACGGTTATCACGGCCTTTAGTCCATGCCCGAGCGAGCGGAGAAATCTCTTCTGTTTGCCTTTCAACATTACTCTTCTTCCTTTTTCCTCTGCGTCATCCTGACAAGCGTCGCCATAAGTGACGGCCTGCCTTCAGCAAAAGTCTTTTAATTTCCAAATGGTGGAGAGTCTTATAACACTTTGCCCGGAGGATGGCAAGGCCGCTACTCCGAGCGCCTCAAGTGAGTAGCTGATGTGCTCTCCGGTGAGAAACTTTTTTACACCGCGATACCGTATACTTTTTATATCCGCACTTTGCCCCTTGCCCTTGAAACGGAAAAACTGCTACCATCAGCGGTATTGGCCGCGCTCTCTGCTTTAATGAGCGAGCTGGCACAGAAATGGCATATGTACGGGCCGTACAACCTTACCTGTATCAGGAGGCGAACAAGGTGCTTTATAAATCGGTAAACGAGTCATTCAACGAATTCAACATTGATAGGAGCGACCCCAAGTGCATCAGATGCAAGGTCTGCGTCAGGCAGTGCTCTTACGGCGTCCACTCCTATATTGAAGAGGAAGATGTCCTGGTTGAGGATAGCTCCTCCTGCATCGGCTGCCGGCGCTGCTCTGCGCTGTGCCCGACGGGCGCCATCTCCATCAAGGCCAACGAGGAAACCTTCAAGAAGAACGCTTCCTGGTCTTCCGCGCACATCAGGAACCTCTACGCCCAGGCCGACAGCGGCGGGATCCTCTTGGCCGCCATGGGGAACCCGGCTGATTACCCGATCTATTGGGATCACCTGCTTCTGGACGCCTCCCAGGTGACCAACCCGTCCATCGACCCGCTGCGCGAGCCGATGGAGCTGCGCACCTACCTCGGCAAGAAGCCGCACAAGGTCGAGATCGTCCGCGACGAGAAGACCGGCAAGCCGTCTCTCAAGACCAAGCTTACCCCGCAGCTCAAGCTCGAGTACCCGTTCATCTTCTCCGCCATGAGCTACGGCGCTCTCAACCTGAACGCCCACAGGGCCATGGCTGCCGCTGCCGAAGAGCTCGGCACCATCTACAACACCGGTGAGGGCGGCCTGCACAAGGACCTCTACCGCTACGGCAAGAACGTCATCGTCCAGGTCGCTTCCGGCCGTTTCGGCGTCTCCGAGCAGTACCTCAACGCCGGCGTCGGCATCGAGATCAAGGTCGGCCAGGGTGCGAAACCCGGTATCGGCGGCCACCTCCCCGGCGAGAAAGTCGACAGCGAGATCTCCGAGACCAGGATGATCCCGATCGGCTCCGACGCCATTTCGCCCGCTCCGCATCACGACATCTACTCGATCGAGGACCTGCGCCAGCTGATCTACGCCCTCAAAGAGGCGACCAACTACGAGAAGCCGGTCTCCGTCAAGATCGCCGCGGTCCACCATATCGCCGCCATCGCTTCCGGTGTTGCCCGCGCCGGCGCCGACATCATCACCATCGACGGTTTCCGCGGGGGGACCGGTGCCGCTCCTCAGGTCATCCGCGACAACGTCGGTATCCCGATGGAGCTCGCCCTGGCCGCAGTCGATGCCCGTCTGCGTGACGAAGGGATCAGGAACGAGGTCTCCATCGTGGTTGGCGGCGGCGTGAGGAACTCCGGCGACGCCATCAAGGCCATCGCCCTGGGCGCCGATGCCATCAACCTCGGCACCTCGACCCTCCTGGCCATGGGCTGCACCCTCTGCCAGCGCTGCTACACCGGCAAGTGCCCGTGGGGCATCACCACCAACAACCCGTACCTGGCCAAGCGTCTCAACCCCGAGATCGGGACCGAGAAGCTGGTGAACCTGGTTCACGCCTGGGGCCACGAGATGAAAGAGATCCTGGGCGGCATGGGGCTGAACGCGCTGGAATCGCTGCGCGGCAACCGCTACAAGCTGCGCGCCGTGGGCCTCTCCGAGAAGGACATGAACCTCCTGGGCGTAATGCCCGCCGGGGAGTAAGGGTCAAAAACATTGGCGCGGGATCAAATCGGATTAAATTCAGATGTGCAAGACTTAAAGAACGTTTTTAATCCGATTCGATCAGATTCTAATCCCGCGCTGAAAATAGACTTGAATTTCAGATGACAACGAGGATTGTGCATGAAACGTATATATTCAATTGAAGATGCCTGCATCGGCTGCCACCTCTGTGAGGTCGCCTGCATCACGGAGCATTCCCGCTCCAAGGATCCCGTCAGGGCCTTCCTGCACGAGGCCGACCGCCCGATCGCCCGCTGCACGGTCGAGGAGAAAGACGGAGGGATCGTTTCCTTCTCCACCAACTGCCGCCACTGCGACGACCCCGAGTGCCTCAAGGCCTGCATCTCCGGCGCCATCCAGAAGGACGAGAAGGGCGTGGTGAGGATGGATGTCCAGCAGTGCATCGGCTGCTGGTCGTGCGTGATGGCCTGCCCCTTCGGCGCCGTCCAGCGCAACCTGAAGGCGAAGAAGGCCAACAAGTGCGACCTCTGCCCCGACAGGGAGAACCCGGCATGCGTCGACGCCTGCCCCAACCGGGCGCTGGTGTACAAGGAGGGGAGCAAGTAAATGAACTACGTCATCATCGGAAATTCCGTAGCCGCCGTCGGCGCCATCAGGGGTATCAGGAAGGTCGATGCGGAAGGCAACATAACGGTACTGTCGAGGGAAAATCACACCGCTTACGGGCGCCCGCTGATCTCCTACCTGCTGGGCGGGATGGTTCACGAGAAGCGCATGCCCATGCTGCCGGCGGACTTCTACGAGAAGCACAAGATCAACCTGCTCCTCGGCTCCGAAGTGGTCGCGGTCGACTCCGCCAAGTCCAGCGTCAGGCTGTCCAGCGGCGAGGTCATCCCCTACGACAAACTCCTCATCGCCACCGGCGGCGATCCCTTCGTACCCCCCATCGAGGGGATGCAGGGCAAGGAGAAGGTCTTCACCTTCACCACCTGGGATGATGCTTCCAAACTGAAGGCCAAGGCCAGCGACATCGAGAAGGTCGTCGTCATCGGCGGCGGTCTGATCGGCACCAAGGCGGCAGAAGGCCTCTACGCGCTGGACAAGGAGATCACCATCGTGGAACTCGCCGACCGCATCCTCTCCGCCGCTTTCGACCGCACCGCCGGCCGCATCGTGGGCAAGAAGATGAAAGCCAACGGCGTCGAGGTCATCACCGAAGACACCGTGGTCAAGATCGAAGGCGAGGGCGCCGAGATCACCGGTGTGACCCTCAAGTCCGGCGACTTCATCCCCTGCGACACCGTCATCGTAGCCATCGGCGTGCGCCCGGCCGCCACCTTCCTCAAAGGTAGCGGCATCGAGGTGAACCGGGGCGTGGTGGTCGGCGACAGCATGGAAACCTCCGTTCCCGGCGTCTTCGCTGCCGGCGACGTTGCCGAGGCCCGCGACTTCTTCTCCGGAAACAAGAACCCGATGCCGATCTGGCCGGATGCCTACATCCAGGGCGACGTGGCCGGCATCAGCATGGCCGGTGGCGAGAGGGAATACCAGGGCGGCCTGGCCATGAACTCCATCGAGCTCTTCAAGGTCCCGACCATCTCCATGGGCATCACCAACCCGGATGCAGGCGACCGTTACGAGATCATGACCTACCAGGATGTGGAGAACTACCAGTACCGCAAGATCGTCCTCGAGAAAGGCGTGATTGTCGGGGCGGTTATGGTGGGCAACGTGGAGCGCGCCGGTATCTTCTCCGGCCTGATCCGCGACAAGGTGGAGGTCGCCTCCTTCAAGGAGAACCTGCTCGCGCCGGACTTCGGCTTCGTCCATCTCCCCAGGGAGATCAGGACCTCGCTCTTTGCGCCGAAAAAGGCGGAATAGGAAACCCGGGTCAACGATAGAACGCGGATGGCGCGGATCTACACCGGTCGAAGCAGAGGTTTCGGGTTTAAACCCTGACCTGGTTCTAACCGCGGAAATCCGCCCGGCAAGATGTGATCAGCGTTCTATGCCTTCGAATTTGAATAAAGACTAAGCTTCACCTGGAGGCGGTAACATAATGAACAGAAAACCTACCCACAGCTTCGAGAAGGATATATCCAACTGCGGCCTGACCGGGTTCATCGCCAAGAACGGGGAACTGGTCGGCGGCGAAGTCATCATCCGCTCGATCGCCCTGATGCATGACCGCGGCAACGGCCTCGGCGGCGGTTTCGCTGCCTACGGGATCTACCCGGACTACAAGGAGTTTTTCGCTTTCCACCTGATGTACGAAAGCTCCATGGCCCAGCAGCTCACCGAGGAGTACCTCGATCAGAACTTCTTCGTCGAGCAGCAGGAAGAGATCCCGACCCGCCGCGTCGCTGCCATCAAGAACCCGCCGGTCTTCAAGCGCTACTTCGTGAAGCCGCTCGAGACCGATGACTACAAGGAAGCGATCGAGTTCCAGAACATGACGCTGGAGGACCTGATCGTCAGCCACGTCATGAGGATCAACAACGAGATCGAGGGTGCCTTCGTGGTTTCCTCCGGGAAGAACATGGGCGCCTTCAAGGGCGTCGGCTACCCGGAAGAGATCGCGGACTTCTTCCGCCTCGAGGAGTACAAGGGTTACACCTGGACCGCTCACAACCGCTTCCCGACCAACACCCCGGGCTGGTGGGGCGGGGCGCATCCGTTCACTCTCCTCGACTGGTCCATCGTCCACAACGGCGAGATCTCGTCCTACGGCATCAACAAGCGCTACCTGGAGATGTACGGCTACCTCTGCACCATGCTGACCGACACCGAGGTCGTGGCTTACATGCTCGACCTCCTGATCAGGAAGCACGGCCTCTCCCCGGAGCTCGCCTCGATGGCCATGGCTTCACCCTTCTGGGACAAGATCGACCAGATGGACAAGGACGACAGGGAGCTGATGACCGCCATCCGCCAGACCTACGGCAGCTCGCTCCTCAACGGCCCGTTCGCCATCCTATTCGCCAGCAACGACGGACTGATCGGCCTCAACGACCGCGTCAAGCTGCGTCCGCTGGTCTGCGCCACCAAGGGCGAGTTCGTCTACATGGCCTCCGAAGAGGCCGCCATCAGGGAAATCTGCTCCGATCCGGAGAAGGTATGGTCCCCGCGCGGCGGCGAGCCGGTCGTGGTCAAGATGAATGAAGGGGTAGTCTAAAAACGGCTAAGGGCTAAGGGCTAAGGGCTCGGGGCTAAAGGAAACCCGGACCCTGGACCTCCCGTTGCACAGATTGAATCCAATAACCGGCTACGGCCGGGGCATAAGGCTAAGGTTTGAACCTTTAGCCCTTAGCCCTTAGCCCTTAGCCTTGAGGAGATGTTATATGCAGATAGATGCCAAGGGCGTGTACTATAAGGACCTCAACGCTCAGATCCGTTCGGCGGTTGCCGGCGGGGCGGAAGCCATAGAGCTCGTCAACGTGAACGGCCAGTACTTCATCGGTGACGGCATCAACAAGCCGGTGACCATCACCGTGAACGGCGTGCCGGGGAACGACCTCGGTGCGTTCATGAACGGCGCGACCATCATCGTGCGCGACAACGGCCAGGACAACATCGGCAACACCATGAACGCCGGCAAGGTCGTAATCCACGGCCACGCAGGCGACGTTCTCGGCTACGGCATGCGCGGCGGCAAGATCCACATCCTCAAGGACGTCGGCTACCGCGTCGGCATCCACATGAAGTCGTACCAGGAGAACAAGCCTGTCCTGGTAGTGGGCGGCAAGGCCGGCGACTTCTTCGGCGAGTACATGGCCGGCGGCGTGCTGATCCTCCTCGGCATGTACTCCGACAACCCCGAGAAAGCCAAGCATGGCTTCTCCTTCGGGACCGGCATGCACGGCGGGACCATCTTGGTGCGCGGCGGCGTGGACGAGTCCAAGCTTTCCCGTGAAGTAGGTGTCTTCGAGCTGACCGAAGAGGACCAGGCGACTCTGCGCGGCCACCTCGAGAACTACTGCGCCGACTTCGGCTTCGACGTCGAGGAAGTGCTGAAAGAGAAGTTTGTGAAGGTCCTACCAAAGAGCAAGCGTCCCTACGGCAACATGTACTGCCAGATGCCGAGGTAATTCAGGATCACCCAATGGCCCTCCCTCACGGAGGGCCATTCTTGTATTCGCCCTATCTCCCGCCCCCCCTTTGAACGGGGGAGGCCTAATGTGACGACTTGCAAAAGTCCCCCTTTGACAAAGGGGGATTTAGGGGGATTTAAAG
>NZ_JBXKJL010000305.1:0-31861 GCF_056994735.1 Geomonas sp. | reverse complement strand
GGGGAACGGCTCCCGTTTCTATCCCCACCTGCCCAGTATTCACCTTCTGGGTCCCGGTATCGTAAGCCAGCATCGGCAGGGAGAATCCGCGGGCGGCATAGGCGCGCAGGGTCGTCTCCCGGGCGAGTAGGTAGGTGAGACCGAGCGAGTAGCTCAGGTGGTCGCCGGAAAATCCCGTACTGTCGAAGCGTACCCCGGGAAGGATGGACAGCCGGCCCAGGGACAAGGAAGCGGTGCAGTACCCGGCGTAGCTGTCCCAGCCGCGGTCGTACGAGTAAGGGGAGCTCGGGACCATTGAGAAGCTGGCGTGTACGCGGGCGTATTCCCCGCCGGCGACAAGGTTGTTCCTGCTGTCTCCCCAGGTGACGCTGGCGTTCAGACCGCGGCTGGAATCCTTTACCGAGGTCTCCCTGGAGAAGCTCTCCAGCTCGCTACGCATGGTGCCTTGGACCCGGTCGTCGAATTCCCTGAGATAGCCGGCGATATCGAAGCCGAGCTTGTCTGCCAGGGGCTGTTGAAACTTCAGGAAAGCGTAGTCATGCCGGCTATCACCATCCTGCCTGATGAGAAAGCCCTGGTAGCTCCCTTCACCCTGTGCCGCCCCGTCCTCGAGGTGTGAAAGGCCGAAGGTCGCCGTTCCCTGGCCGGGGAGGGTGTAGGAGAGCTTGCCGTACAGGTTGTCCGCGCTGGTGCCTGTATGCGCGGAGAGGCCGTCCGAGCTGAGATGTCCTGCTGTCAGGTAGTAGCCGAAGCTGTTTTTTGTTCCGCCCAGCTCGGCACGGCTGTCTGAGGTGAGGCGGCTGCCGATCGAGGAGGAAACCATCCCCGAAATGGGGGCTTCCGGATTGGGGCTTTTGGTGACGATGTTGATGACGCCGCCCAGTGCCGACCCCCAGGAGCCGGAGGCCGCACCCTTGACGATCTCTATGCGGTCGATCTGCTGGACGGGGATCAGCCCCGGCGAAACCATATTCTGGTCGTGATCGTTCTGGCGGATCCCGTCGATCAGCACCAGCACCGTCGAATTGAGGGCGCCCTGGATGTTGAAGAAGGTGAAGGTACCGGGAGTCCTGGGGTTGAAGTCGAGCTGGATGCCGGGAACCGTCTGCAGCACCTCCGCCAGGGTATGGGCGTTAAGGCGGACGATGTCGTCTGCGGTGACGACGGTGACGTTCTCCGCGATCTTCGATGTGGGACGGGGGAGGGGGGAGGGGGATGTCACGGGCTGTTCTTCGCCGAAGAGCCCGATGGTCTGTCGGTCCTCCATCTCGGCGGCCCGTGCAGGTGAGAAAGCGGACAGAAGGAGAGCTGTCAGGACTAAACCGGTTTTGTAACTTTCCCTAAAATCCAATGAATCCAGCACCCTCAAGCAGCAGTTATTCATAACATCGAGTCGGTGGCTGAAGCGGGCGTCATTTCGCCGCGGCGCAGCTGGAAAAGTACCACAAGAGTGCTCATTAAGTAAAGCTCGACGCCGGGATACCGGGCCGATTTCTTTGGTGATGCAGGTGGACCAGCGGCAGGGGAGAAGGAGAATCAGCTGGCGGTCTGTGTCATGAAAAGAGCCGCTTTCCCAGTGGCGGAAAAACGGCTCTTTTCTATCTGACCCGCTCTTCGAACCCGGTGACGATCCCTACGGTCGTGCCTCTTGCCTGCAGCAGCGCAAGGCACGGCCCCAGGATGCCATGACAAATGTTCAAACACTCTGATCGGTGTCGTGTTTTGGAAGCAGATACTTAGGGATGAAGAAGGCGTTGGCGATTATTGTCGGCACCACTGCACTTGCTATGACCGCGGCGATAAGGACCGAGTATTGCTGTTGATTGATGATTTCATGAGTGAGGCCGAAAAGGGCGGATATGGAGCCGAAGGTGAGACCGGTCCATGGCGGTCGGCTCCCATGGTCGTGCCGACTAGCGCACCGATGATCAGCTGGGCCACCGTTCCTACGACTATTTCCGAAAGGGGGTGGCAATCCCAAACCATACGGAAATCAACGTGGCGATGAGAGCCAATCCGGGCCAGAGGGCAGCCAGGCCCCAAATCTCGTACATACTTCCCTCCCAAAATAGAAAAACTCCTACCCTGTTGATGCAAGGTAGGAGTCATTAGCTTCGCGAGCAAAGCGGTTAAGGCGAACTCCAGCGCCGATTTTCATTAATGTTAACGGTAAAAGTCCCAGTGTCAAGGCGGGCTATCTAAGGGCTCCCTCCAAGGCTACCGCCACCGCTACGGATGCTCCGACCATTGGATTGTTCCCCATGCCGAGAAAGCCCATCATCTCCACATGAGCGGGGACGGACGAAGAGCCGGCGAACTGGGCGTCGGAGTGCATCCGGCCCATGGTATCGGTCATGCCGTAAGAAGCGGGGCCGGCCGCCATGTTGTCGGGATGCAAGGTACGCCCGGTGCCTCCTCCTGAGGCCACAGAGAAGTATCTCTTTCCTTGCTCCAGGCACTCCTTCTTATAGGTTCCGGCCACGGGGTGCTGAAAACGGGTGGGATTGGTGGAGTTGCCGGTGATCGAAACATCGACACCCTCGTGATGGTTGATGGCAACCCCTTCGCGGACATCGTCAGCGCCGTAGCAGCGGACCTTGGCCTTATCTCCCTTGGAATAGGCGATCTCGCGCACGATTCCCAATTTGCCGGTGGCGTAGTCGAACTGGGTTTGCACGTAGGTGAAGCCGTTGATGCGCGAGATAATCTGCGCAGCGTCCTTGCCGAGACCGTTCAGGATCACCCGCAACGGTTCCTTCCTTGCCTTGTTGGCCGATTTGGCCAACCCGATCGCTCCTTCCGCTGCTGCGAAGGACTCGTGCCCCGCAAGGAAAGCAAAGCATTTTGTCTCTTCCGAGAGCAGCATGGATGCGAGATTCCCATGACCGATTCCGACCTTACGGTCCTCCGCGACCGAGCCTGGAATACAGAACGCCTGCAATCCTTCCCCGAGGGAGCGGGCGATGTCGACGGCACGGGTCTCTCCCTTCTTTATCGCAATGGCGCCGCCGAGTATGTAGGCCCAGCAGGCGTTCTCAAAGCAGATGGTCTGGATGCCCTTGACGATTCCGTAGATATTAACGTCCTTTTCTTCAGACAGCTTGCGCGCTTCCTCTAACGAGCCGATGTTGTATTTTGCCAGCACCGAGTTGATCTTTTCGATTCTGCGATCGTATCCTTCAAAAAGAGCCATGTCAGTATCTCCTTGGCGATTATTGGTGACGGGGATTGATAGTGCTGACAGCCTCATCGAACCGGCCGTAGTTCGCGGTCGCCTTGGCCAATGCTTCGTTAGCGTCGACACCCTTCTGGATCATCTCCATCATCTTCCCCAGGTGGACGAACTCGTAACCGATCACCTCGTTGTCACCGTCAAGGGCCAGCCTAGTGACGTAACCTTCTGCCATTTCCAAGTAGCGCACACCCTTGGCCGTGGTGCCATACATGGTCCCAATCTGGCTGCGCATCCCCTTCCCCAGATCTTCCAGGCCGGCTCCGATGGGAAGGCCGCCTTCAGAGAAAGCAGTCTGAGAGCGACCGTAGACGATCTGCAGGAACAGTTCCCGCATTGCGGTATTGATGGCGTCGCATACCAAGTCGGTATTGAGCGCCTCCAGAATGGTCTTGCCGGGAAGGATCTCCGCTGCCATGGCCGCCGAATGGGTCATCCCCGAGCAGCCAATGGTCTCCACCAGCGCCTCCTCGATAAGTCCGTCTTTCACGTTCAGCGTCAGCTTACAGGCCCCCTGCTGCGGCGCACACCAGCCGACACCATGAGTCAGGCCGGAGATATCCTTTACCTCTTTAGCCTGCACCCATCTCCCTTCCTGCGGAATCGGCGCCGGGCCATGGTTCGCCCCTTTCGCCACGCAAGTCATCTTGTCCACTTCAGCCGAATAGAGCATCAAACCCCTCCTTCCTTTTATTGTGCTTCAGGTCTGGTTATGAATAGTAAAGAATAGTAAAGAATGGTGGAGCAGAATGGATAAAGCGGTCGCCTTCCGGATGAAGGAAGCGTTAAAAACGATTAACCTATAGCGGCTGGGCAAGTCAAGGAATTTCGCTCGCCTATTTTGGTTCCTTGGGCGTGTAGCGAATGACCTGGGCCCGTTCCAGTGTGATCATGCCACCGGTCATCATCTCGTCTATGCGCGGCATGATCGAATCTATCTTCTCCTGGCTATCGACCACCTCCACGATCAGCGGCAGGTCGGCCGAGATATCCAGCAGCTTTTGAGTGTGATAAACGCTGTGGGCACCGAAACCGCTTATGCCACGGATGACTGTGGCTCCGGCGTAGAGCGGCTTGTGGGCATAACGGTCAGTCTCCTCGACGAAAATGCGCATCAGTACTTTTTCGCCTATAAGCTTAGTCATGATTTCCTCCTCCTATGTCATTGATCGAACGCTAAAAATCCCCAGCCAGGTGAACAGCAGGCACACCGATACGCTTACCAGGACGTTGGCGAAAGCCACGACGAACTGGCCGTCCTCAAGTAACTTGAAGGTCTCGTAACTGAAGGTGGAGAACGTGGTGAGGCCTCCCATGAAGCCTACAGTGAGCCCCAGGCGGATAGTGTCGGGAATGAGCGTGCTGCGGAGACCTAGTTCCATGACCAGGCCGATTAAGAAAGCGCCAAGGATGTTGACGGCGAAGGTGCCGAATGGGAAGGCCCCACCAAGATGGGCGTAGACCCATCCGGATAGGTAGTAACGGGTAAGACCTCCACCGGCGCAGAACAGGGCAATAGTAGCGGCGATCTTCATCTTTGCCTTCTCCTTTAAGACAGCAGTTGTCTATGCTGTCAACGGTGGTTTGGCATCAAGACGTAGCAGTGCAGAAAGAGCTATTGCAGTCAAATAGACGAAACCTGCGCTCCAGAGGACATCGCTTAGGAAGTGACCCCCCTGGAGGATGCGGGCAACCCCCATGACGATCCCGTAGGCAATGCCACCCCAGAGCCAGCAATATGCCTGCCGGGGCCTGGTTCTTCGCAGAAAGAAAAAGGGAGCAGACAGGTAGAATGCGATCGTCGGGTGACCGGCTGGAAAGGAAGCATTTCTTGGTGCCGGACCAGGCTGCCACGGCTGATGGAATGTCATCTTCCCGCCGAATTGCTGCACCTGGCGAGGACGAGGCCTCCCCCAGTGATCCTTGAAAACTGCATTGGCCAGAAGGCCCGGGCCGATCGCCAGCAAAAGTACGAGGAAAAGTGCGGCAACCCGGTGCTTCGCCAAGTTGAGTTTGAAATAGCTGGCGATGAAAACGGTCAAAGCCGCTGCTGCCATTACAAATGCAGGCCACTCGCCGTAAAAATACAGACCACGCCAGGGTTGTAAGTCCCCAGTCAGGAAACCGGAACCTTGCACGTAGTATCTCTGGGCGAGTTGCATATCCCAGCCATTGGTGGCGATCAATGCCGTGCCGATGACGAGCAAGGTGCCGATGATAACGATTTGTACAGCTGTGGATCTGGTCATGCAAATCTCCATAGTAGTTTCATCACCTGCGTAGCGTCGCCATGCAGCGTTTTGGGTGTAGCAGCAGGTCCAGCGCTTCAGAAACGCTACGCACCACGATATCGGCGTGCATCAGTGCGCTCACAGCGCACCCTTCACCCTCGATAACCGCAATTCCGATGCGTGCAGCTTTCAGCATCAGATGATCATTAGCGCCATTGCCCATCGCAACCACTTGCTCCGCTCCTAACTTCTGTACGTATTGCTCTTTTTGCCGATCAAGCTGATCGCTGGAAAGGATTGTGACCTCACAGGGTACATCCCGCAGTGCTTCGTTAGCCTTGTGAAATGTATCCGCCGTCAGCACGTGCACTTTTACGACGTGTGCTACATCCTCAAGCAGGGCGCTCACCCCCGGCAGCAGGATTCCATCCACCGAGAGGGTGCCGGTAAAATCGGAAACAAGGTGAAGTGCTTCTACTTTGCCAAAGGCCGGAATATCAATTTGGAGCATATCCTCCACCTCCGCAACTCAACTGGCTAAGGCTTTACGATCCTTGAGGGGTAGATCGGCATCCAGTTCTTCAACATCGGATTGCATGATTTCAATGCCATATTGGCTGATGTTCCAGTGCTCCATGTGCTTGTAAACCAGTACTTTGTCCTTTAACAGCTCTCCGTGCTTGCGGACGAACAACTCCAGATCCTTACGTGGGGAAATGAGCTCGACGCACATATTCAGCGATGCGTTGGGCATTTCGGACATGCCACCGGATTCGATCTTGCCGTCTCCACTGTAGCCGTAATAGGTGTGGTGGGCAGTCGCGTTCAGAATGCCAGCCTCCTTGGCAGCGAGGATAATCTCCTGGTACAAAGATTTTCCGAACAGCTTCTGCCGGATGCTGGAATTACCGCGCTTCTCTTTCGGGGTCAGGTAAATGCGTAGCTGGCCGATCT
This sequence comes from Geomonas sp., assembly GCF_056994735.1. Classification (NCBI taxonomy): domain Bacteria; kingdom Pseudomonadati; phylum Thermodesulfobacteriota; class Desulfuromonadia; order Geobacterales; family Geobacteraceae; genus Geomonas; species Geomonas sp. The sequence goes on along the minus strand of NZ_JBXKJL010000305.1, from coordinate 25,444 downwards.
CCTTTGAGACGACCCTGTGACGGGTGGGCATCTGCTCTTCTCCTTTTTCCTTTTCGTTTTCTTGAACGTCTTCGAATACAGCCGGTGGTGTTTTCAGTATGTAAAGCATCCGTTCCGGGAAGCTGGGCGACAGTTCTCGAGTAGTCCTGAGGGATGCGTCAGGCGGCAGGAGGGGAGCTGCAGTTTTCGGGACCGCAATTCGTTGGGAAAGATAGATCCCGGTGTGCCCGCTGAAAAGGTAGGCGAGATAGCAGGCGACAGCGATGTAGATCATCGCCCCGGAGCCGAAGAGTTCGACGCCCATGATGGTGCAGGCCAGTGGTGCATTGGTTGCGCCGGCAAATACCGCAACGAAACCAAGTCCTGCGAATAGATCCGTTTGGGGAATCGCCTCAAGTAATCGCGCCAACACGTTTCCCAGTGAAGCTCCGATGAAGAAAAGGGGGGTGACTTCCCCCCCCTTGAAGCCGCTCCCCAACGTCACTGCAGTAAAGAGGACCTTCCACCACCAACTCCATCCCGTTGCGCCACCCGGCCTGAAGCAGGAAGAGATGGTGACAGCATGGGGATCCGCCGCATTTACGCCGAGACCGAGGTAATCACGGGTGCCGACCAAGTACACCAAACCAATAACGATGCACCCGCCGATGGCGGGGCGCAAAATGGGCCAGCTCACGATCGTCTTGAACAGGTGCTGGATACTGTGCTGCAACTCGGCGAAAAGCACACTTACCAGACCGAAGGCGACGGCTGCCAGGGCTACCTTTCCTAACAGCAGCGGGTCAAGGTGCGGCGCATGTGAAGCTGCGTCTGCCGCCGAATGAAAAACAGAGGTGATCTGGTAAGCAGTGTGCTTTATTCCCAGAAGCCCGCAGGTCTGGTCGGCGACGATGCCGGCGATCAGGCAGGGAATCAGCGCCTCGTACGTCATCCTCCCCACGATCAACACCTCCATGGCGAAGACCGCCCCGGCCAGCGGAGTTCCGAAGACGGCGCCGAAGCCACCTGCAATACCGGCCATCAACATGATGCGCACGTCCTGGTCGCTCAAACGGAACCACCTGGCGAAGGTGCTGGCGATGCTTCCGCCCATTTGTACGGCCGTTCCTTCCCGGCCCGCCGAGCCCCCGAAAAGATGGGTGACCACTGTACCGATCAAAATCAAGGGAGCCATCCTTGTTGGCACCCCGCCACCGGGTTCGTGGATCTGTTCCACGATCAGGTTGTTCCCCCCCTCGGCGGATTTACCGCACCATTTGTACAAGGCTGCCACCAGCATCCCGCCAACGGGAAGAAGAAACAGGAGGCTCGGTTGACCAAGGCGCATGTGAGTCACCTGCTCTAGGCTCCATAAGAAAAGAGCACATGCCGCTCCGATCGTTGCGGCCAGGGGGGAAATGATGGTCAACCACTTGAGAAAATAACGGCCTTGTGCGACGTGTTCTTGTGCATCCCAGCGAAACGGCATGGGGGTATCCTCGTCGATTTAATGTCTGAGAGCCCTCAATGGAGGGAGTACTGCTGGTGTATCTATACAACTTCCTCAACCAACTGGTGAGCTCGGGTGAAATACTGTCGGTACCCTTGGAGCAGAATCAGGAAAGACGTGATAGCCACTGAGCACGTCATGGCGCACATGATGGCGATCTGATAGCGGACCGCGACAATCGGGTCGGTGCCCGACAGGATCTGACCGGTCATCATGCCCGGGAGGGATACAATCCCCATGGCAGCCATCGTGTTCAACGTCGGCAGCAGCGCAGCGCGGAAGGCCCGGCGCATTGCGGTATCCGATGCCTGACGTGCAGTCGCTCCAAGGCATAGGGCGGTTTCAATCTCGTCTCGTTGTCCGTGCATCTCAGCGGAGAGACGCTCAGCCGCAAGGGTTGCGCCATTCATGGAATTCCCGATGATCATTCCAGCCAAAGGGATCAGGTAACGAGGCTCGTACCAAGGAGAGTAGCCGACGACCAATCCACAAAACAGAAAGGTCACGCCGCCGCAACCGACTAAAATCGAGCCGGCCATGACTTTGTAAAAGTGTGGCATTTTCTCTTTGATCCGACTCCCCATCACTTGCAATGAAAAGGCAACCATCACCAATAGGATGGAGATGACTGCAAGCGGGTTCCTCACGGCAAAGACCAGATGTAGCAGGTATCCTACCGCAACGAGTTGAAGCCCCATCCTTATCGAGGCCCATAGAATTTGTGATTCCTGTCCAACACGTCTTAGGCGGGCCAGCCCGATTGCGAGTAGTACCAAGCCATAGGCTGCAGCGAGGTTCAACAGGTTGATGTTCACTATTTGCTGATTGTTCATAGCGATCCTTCTGTTATCATGCAGTGGCCAGAAATGCCCGCAACGCTGAGGTTTGGGGATTAGCGAATAGATCTTCGGCCCGTCCTGCCTCAACCATTTGTCCGCTTTCCAGGAATATCAGGTGATCCGCTACCTTTTCCGCCAGTCGCAGGTCATGAGTAACCAGGATGACGGTGAGCTTATGGTTGCGGCAGATATCATGAAAGGTTGTTGCCAGGTGGTCTGCTGTCGGCCGATCGAGGGCGCTTGTCGGCTCGTCCAGAAGGAGTACCTGAGGACTGGTGATCAAAGCCCGGGCGAGACTCACCCGTTGTTGCTGCCCAAGAGAAAGAGTATGGCTATCGCGTTCGGCCAGATCAGGAGCAATCCTCGCCATTTCCATCACCTGCCTCACCGATGGAGAGTCCAGTTGAGGAAGCGGCTGTTGACAGTACATAAAAGGCCGCTGCAGGTTGGACAGCACAGAACCCTCGAACATGTACGGCTTCTGCATCACCATTGCGACCTTACGGCGAAGCAGCAAAGGATCTGCCTCAGCTATATTCTCACCGTCGACAAACACCTTACCTGTAGTGGGCTCGCTTAGCCGGTTAATGAGCCTTATCAGGGAGCTTTTCCCGCCTCCGGAGGGACCGATCATCGCGGTGATCTCACCACACTGCGCCTTGAAGGAGACATTCTCGATAATGGTGGCTTTTCGGCCATCCCGGCCTTTTCTTACGATGCCGACGTTATCAAGACAAACCATGGCTTCCGTTGCAATTTCAGACACTATAATGGACACTCCGGTAGTTTGGTCGCATCGCTGATCTATTCATACTCACCATGTCCCGGAAAGGGCCGCGCCGGCTGAATTTTGAGAAACGAGCGGTATAAAGGACACCCTCGTGCCCCCCTTTGTTGCGTGAGCTGCAGTCACGATTCGTCCGCAGAGTTCACCGATAGCCGCGCTGAGCACCACATCGCTTGCCCAGTGTTTGTCCTGATACATGCGCGAAAACCCGACAAAGCTGGCAGTCGAATAAAAGAGAGCTTTAGTAGCGATGCTGTCGGTTGTTGCCGCCATCACCGATGCCATTGCGAAAGAACTAGAGGTGTGCATTGAAGGTAATGAATCGTAGTCACGACTGAACTGTGCCGGTCTGAAGCTTCCTTTATCTCCGTTCACGAACGGGCGAGCACGTCCAATAGCTTGTTTCAGCAAGAGCGTTGTTGCATCGGCTAAAACAATCGACTCCCCAAGCAACTCACCCCTCTCCTTCCACTGCGGCGACTCTGTGAGAATTCCACCGCCATAGATCGCAGCTGCAATACCGAGATGCAAAAATGGGTCACCGATGAAAGTCCCTGCATCGGCGGCCCTATCAAGCCCTTGGCTTTTGATCCCTTGGAGTTTGTTGCGAATGTCGTCGTCGTAGATATAAGTGATCCCGACCGCTCCGGCCACAGCCAACGTTCCGACAAAACCGTAACCGTCGGTATCGACCGGCGTCTTCACAACCTGAAGCGCCTCATCCCCTAGCCGAAGGGTTTCTTCTTTGAGAGCTTTTGAGCTGTTGAATATGTTTTCGTCAGCGAGACAAACACCTGAGAGGGTCAGAAATACGACACAGAAGAAGAGAAAACGCATGCCACTCCTTAGTGATTACTAATCATGAAATAAAAAAACTCCTGCCCTCGAATGAAGAGCAGGAGTCATCAGCTTTTGCAAGCGGTTTAGGCGAACTCCATCGCCACAAAATTTCACGAAATGTAGCCGAGAATCTGAGTGAAGTCAAGCCTCAACTGTCGGCATTGTCCTTCGAGGTCTCAGCAACTGGCCGCCCGGGCCATCTTGGGCCGGTTGGTGCTTCCCGCTTGCAATGCTCCTATGGACTGAAGTTCAGCGCCGCAGAATCTACACGTCCTCTTGCTGGGCAGTGAACATGGTGGCGGATCGTGCTGCGAAGGAGAAGAGCGATAGAGATCGACCCTAGTGACTCCATGAATGGTGTAATGGAGGGAGGGACGCCCTGCGAGGCGAGGTCCCTCCTCCAATTCATTTACTGGCTACTTTATCAACCACTTGGCGTACTGTTGAATGTCGATCACGGGCACGCTGCCGCTAAACTGAAGCTGAGAAATTAGCTTGAAAGGAATGCGGTTGCCGCCTTCCCTTCATTACAAACAGCATACAATTAACTCTAGTAGCTATATATCGAGGTTCGACACGTTCAGTGCGTTCTGCTCGATGAAGTCGCGACGGTGTTCGACCTGGTCGCCCATGAGCACGGTGAAGATCTCCTCGGCGGCCACGGCGTCCTCGATCTTTACCTGCAAGAGAACCCTGTTCTCCTGGTGCATGGTCGTCTCCCAGAGCTGCTCCGGGTTCATCTCGCCCAGACCTTTGTAGCGCTGGATGTAGAGGCCCTTCTTGGCGGTCTCCAGGAAGAAGGAGAGGATCTCCTCCTGCTTCTCGGTCTCGAAGACCAGCTTTTCCTCGGCGTATATGCTCGCCTTGCCGGTGGTCGTCTTTCCGGCGCCGAAAACGGCGGAGACCCGCTTGTAGTTCTCCATCAACAGCCCGTACTCGTAGGAGTTGAGGATGGCGATGATCTGCTGGTCCACCCTCACTCGCAGGTTGCCGAAGCTGAAGGTGATGCTGATTCCGTCGTTGACCACGTAGTCGGTCTCGGGGAAAGCTTCCTTGAGCTTGGGGAGCTGCGGCAGGAGGTCGGTCAGCTCCTCGAAGCCGTTCTTGATGTTGCACTTGAGCAACATCCGCAGGAGCTGCTCGTTGACACCCTTCCTGACCACCTTCTCGAAGATGGTGTCGTAGTCGATCAGCTGGTTCAGGATGGGGATGATCTGCTTGCCGCGGTACACCCGCTCGTCGCTTCCGAGCTTCAGGGTCATGTCCTCGGTACCTTCCTCGAGGAGGTAGTTCTGCAACGCCGCCTCGTTCTTGAGGTACTGCTCCTTCTTGCCGCGCTTGATCTTGTAGAGCGGCGGCTGGGCTATGTAGAGGTAGCCGCGCTCGATCATCTCCATCATCTGCCTGAAGAAGAAGGTGAGGAGCAGGGTGAGGATGTGCGAGCCGTCGACGTCGGCATCTGTCATGACGATGATCTTGTGGTAGCGGAGCTTGGAGATGTCGAAATCGTCCTTGCCGATGCTGGTGCCGAGCGCCGCGATCAGGGTCCTGATCTCCTGCGAGGCCAGCATCTTGTCGAAGCGGGCCTTCTCGACGTTGAGGATCTTGCCCTTGAGCGGGAGGATCGCCTGGTACTTCCTGTCGCGACCCTGCTTCGCGGAGCCGCCTGCGGAGTCACCCTCGACCAGGAAGAGTTCGGAGAGCGCCGGGTCCTTCTCCTGGCAGTCGGCAAGCTTTCCGGGGAGGGTTCCTACCTCGAGGGCTCCCTTGCGGCGGGTCAGCTCCCTGGCTTTCCTGGCTGCTTCCCTGGCGCGGGCGGCATCGATGGACTTCTCCAGGATGCGCTTGGCCATGGCCGGGTTTTCTTCGAGGTAGGTGGCGAGCTTCTCGTTCACCATGGTCTCGACATAGCCCTTGACCTCGGAGTTGCCGAGCTTGGTCTTGGTCTGCCCCTCGAACTGCGGCTGGGGAATCTTGACCGAGATGACCGCGGTGAGTCCTTCGCGGAGGTCCTCGCCGGAAATGGCCACCTTCACGTTCTTCAGGAGATTGTTGGCGTTGGCGTAGGTGTTCATGGTGCGGGTCAGCGCCGCCTTGAAACCGATCAGGTGGGTGCCGCCCTCATGCGTGTTGATGTTGTTGGCGAAGGTGAAGACCTTCTCGTCGTACGAGTCGTTGTACTGCATGGCGATCTCGATATCGACGCCGTTTTTCTCGCCGCGCATGTAGATCGGCTCCGGGTTCACCGCGTTCTTGTTGCGGTTGAGATACTCGACGAAGCTCCTGATCCCGCCTTCATAGAAAAAGTCGTGTCCCTTGTCGCTTCTCTCGTCGTGGATCTTGATCCTCACGCCCGCGTTCAGGAAGGCCAGCTCGCGAAGCCTCTGCGAGAGGACGTCGAAGGAGAACTCGACGGTCTCGAAGATCTCGCCGTCCGGCATGAAGGTGATCTTGGTGCCACGCTTCTTGGTCTCGCCGTCCTCTAAAAGCGGAGCCAGCGGCACCCCTTTTTCGTAGCTCTGGGTATGGATCCTGCCGTTTCTGCGGATCTCCAGGTCAAGCCTCTGCGAGAGGGCGTTGACGACGGAGCTGCCGACGCCGTGCAGGCCGCCGGAAACCTTGTAGGAAGTGTTGTCGAACTTGCCGCCGGCATGGAGGACCGTGAGAACGACCTCCGCGGCCGACTTCCCCTCGGTCGGATGCATGTCGGTAGGAATCCCGCGGCCGTTGTCCTCGACCGTGACCGAGCCGTCGAGATGGATGACGACCTGTATGGAGTCGCAGTATCCTGCCAGCGCCTCGTCGATGGAGTTGTCCACCAGCTCGTACACCAGGTGATGCAGGCCCTGCGCGGACGTGGAGCCGATGTACATCGCCGGCCGTTTCCTTACCGCAGAGAGCCCTTCCAGAACCTTGATCTTATCCGCACCGTAATCGCCGTGTTCTTGGTTCATCTTTACCTCTAGTTGAGAATCCTTCCTTCGCTTATGCGGAAGGTCCTATGGTTTTGCATGCCTTCAGGAGCTATGTTCTGCAGGGAGGTGGTGGTGATGAACACCTGCATCTCCCTCTTCTTCAGAAACTCCATCAGGTTGAAGTTGCGGTCGAGATCCAGTTCGCTGGTCATGTCGTCCAGCAGCAGTACCGGCGGGGCCTGGAATCTCCGGGTGATGTACTCTATCTCCGCCATCTTGAGAGCCAGCACGAACGATCTCTGCTGTCCCTGGGAGGCGAAGTGCCTCGTGGTACGGTCGTTGAGTCCGAAGTAGAGGTCGTCACGATGGGGCCCTATGGCCGTCGACCCGCGCCGCCGCTCCTCCGCCGCATGGGCTTTCAGCGCCTGGCCCAGCGCCCGCTGCGGATCCTCGTCGTACTCCTTCTGGTCCAGGCCGTGGAACCGGTAGGCCAGCTGGACAAGTTCGTCGTTGCCGGATATCTCCGTGTAGAAGCCCTGGAGGAGTTTCTCTATCTCCTTGAGATAAGCCCGTCTGCGCTCGATCACGACCTGGGCCGCCTGGACCAGTTGCTCCGTCCAGACCTCGATGCCGGAGGTCTCGTTGTTCTTCAACAGGACGTTCCGGTTTTTCAGGATCTTCGCGTAGTCGTGGTACGCCTTGAGGTAGTCGAGATCGCAGGTGAAGACCGCGCGATCGAGGTAGCGGCGTCTCAGCTCCGGCCCACCGCGTACCATCGATATCTCGTCCGGGGTGAAGACCACCACGTTGAGGTTGCCGAAGAAGTCGTCGACCCTGGTGGCCAACTTAGCGTCAATCTTGGCCTTTTTCCCCTGCTTCTCCAGGAGGAGCGATATCTCGCGCTGAACCCGATCCCTCTCCACCACCCCCTTGATGAGGGCAAAGTCGGCTCCGAACGCGATGAGTTCCGAGTTCTTCGCCTGCTTGAAAGACTTCATCGTGGCGAGGAGATATATCGATTCCAGCAGGTTGGTCTTGCCCTGGCCGTTGTTGCCGTAAAATACGTTGAACTTCTCGCCGGGCTCGAGTTCAAGATTTTTCAGGTTACGGAAGGAACCGAGTTTCAACTTTATCAGCTTCATCCAGCTCTTATGAACCGTGAAAGGTGAAAGGTGAAGGGTGAATGGTCACTACGCCTCTCCCTTACTTAACTGTTATCACTTGAGCTGACTCCCCCCTTTTAAAAGGGTGGGAGTCAGGATTGCTTTCAGTCCCCTCTCCCGCTTGCAGGCCGAAACCCTGCAGCGCGCCGGCCCGGAGGGCGAGGGGAAAAGGCCGCGAGGTTCATGGGCACCAATTGGACCATCGCTAATGATAGCATGGAAATGGCGTCTTAAGGAACAGAATCTTGCTTCTACAGTCTCATCGGCATGATGACGGCCATGAAGTCCTCGTCCGCCACCGCTTTCATGATCACCGGGGAGAGCTCGTCCTTCAGCTTCAGCTCCACCTCCCGGTCGGCCATCACGGAGAGGACGTCGACCAGGTACTTGGCATTGAAGCGCGCCGAGATCTCGTTGCCATCGTAGGTCACCTCGATCTCCTCGCGTGCCTCGCCAAGCTCGGGATTGCTGGAGGAGATGATCATCTGCTCCGGATCCACGTCGATCTTGACCCCCTTGAACTTCTCGCTGGAGAGGATGGCCATCCTTTTCAGCGAGTGGAGGAACTTGTCGCGGTTGAGCTGCACCGAGCGGTCATTGTTGTACGGGATGACCTTGGTGTAGTCCGGGAACTCGCCGTCGATGAGCCTCATGACCACGACGGTGTTCCCCTTCTTGATGACCGCGCTGTTGTCCATGAAGCCCAGCATGATCTCGCCGGCCTCTTCCTCCACCATTTTCTTGAGCTCGAAGATGCCCTTCTTGGGGAAGATCACGCCTTTGGCGAGTTCGGCGCTGATGTTGCCTTCGATGGTCTTCTGCGCGACCGAAAGCCTGTGTCCGTCGGTCGCCACCATCTTCAGCACCGTCGCGCCCGACTCCTCGACCGCCTTGATAAAGACGCCGTTGAGGTTGTACTTGGTCTCGTCGTAGCAGATGGCGTAGGAGGTCTTCTCGATCATGTCGCTGAGGATCTCGTTCTTGAAGACGATGAAATTCTCGTCCTTCACCTTCGGGAAGTAGGGGAACTCCTCGGAGGAAAGACCGACGATGTTGAAGCGGGCCTTGCCGCAGGTGATCTCGACCCAGTCGTTCTCCTTGGTGGAGAAGGTGATCTCCTCGTCCGGCATCTCCTTGACGATCTCGTACAGCTTTTTGGCCGAGACGGTGATCTTTCCTTCCTTGATCACCTTGGTGGGGTAGGAGCTCTTCATGCCGACTTCGAGGTCGGTCGCGGTGATATAGAGGAGGTCGTTCTGCACCTCAAGCAGCGCGTTGGAGAGGATCGGCATCGTGTTACGCTTTTCCACGATCCCCTGAATTCTCTGGAGCGCCTTCAAAAAGATCTCTTTGCTAATTTTGAATTCCATGGAGTCTCCCTCCCGCCTTGCTTCTTATATTATGTTTTTATAAAAGGTCAGTAGTAGTAGATATATGCCTGTTGAAAAGTGGAAAAGCATCCTTGGCCCTTGCAATGACTCGGCTTTTTTGCGGGGAAAACTCCTGGAGTATCTTTCGGGGTTTCCTCCTTTTGTGCACAGGCAAATTTGTTCGAGCCGCCGGCAGGGGATTTATCCACACTTTTCCCCGCTACATGAACAGCTTTTTCTTGATATCTTCCACAGTCCCTCTGAACTCCGCGTCGCCGGCCATCTGCTTCTCTATCTTCTTGACGGAGTGGATTATGGTGCTGTGGTCCTTGCCTCCGAACTTCTCGCCGATTTCGGGATAGGATGACTTGGTGAGCTCCCTGCAGATGTAGATGGCGATCTGGCGCGGGACCACCAGGGTCTTGACCCTTTTGTCCGACTTGAGTTCGGAAAGCTTGATGCGGAAGTGCTCGGCCACCATCTTCTGGATCATCTCGACGGTGATTTCCTTGGTCTTCTCGACGATGATGTCCTTCATGACGTCGCGCGCCATGGCCAGGGTGATCTCCTGCCCGGTAAGACTGGCGAAGGCCTCGAGCCTGATCAGCATCCCTTCCAGTTCCCTGATGTTGCTGGTCGCTCCCTCGGCGAGGAAGAGCGCCACGTCATCGGGAAGGTTGACGGCGTGCATGTCGGACTTCTTCTTGAGGATGGCGACCTTAGTCTCGACGCCGGGGGGCTGGATGTCGGCGATCAGGCCCCATTCGAAGCGCGACCTCAGCCGCTCCTCGAGCCCGGGGATATCCTTGGGGAATTTGTCGGAGGTGACCACGATCTGCTTGTGGGACTCGTAGAGAGCGTTGAAGGTGTGGAAGAACTCCTCCTGGGTCGCCTCTTTTCCCGCCATGAACTGGATGTCGTCGATCAGCAGCAGGTCCATCTTCCTGAACTTGTTGCGGAACTCGTCCATCTTCTTGTAACGGAGCGAGTTGATCATCTCGTTCATGAACTTCTCGGACGAGTAGTAGCAGATCTTGGCCTTGCTGTTCTTGGCCAGGATCTGGTTCCCGATGGCATTCACCAGATGGGTCTTGCCCAGACCGACGCCGCCGTATATGAATAACGGGTTGTAGTTGGTAGCCGGCTTGTTGGCCACCGCCTGGGAGGCTGCGTAGGCAAACTGGTTGCTGGGGCCGCAGACGAAGGACTCGAAGGTATACTTCGGATTGAGGGTGGGGATGAAGTCGGCCTTCTTGTCCTTATCCTTTTCTTTTTCCTTCTCTTTGTCCTTGTCCTTCTCTTTGTCTTTCTCTTTTTCCCTTGCGACCTTCGGTTCCTTCTCTGCTCTGGGCTGGGGCTCTGACTTCGTCTCAGCGACATGGAACTCTATGTGGAATTCCTTGTCGGTAAGGACGGAGACTGTTTCCCTGATGGTGGGGAGGTATTTGTCGGTGACCCATTTCTGGAAGAAGGAACTTGGTACTTCGAGGACTATCGTATCATCTGTTGCGCCCAGAAACTTGATGGGGTCGATCCAGGTAGTATAGGTTTGTCCGGTGAGTACTTTCTTAAGGTTAACGAGGGCTTCCTGCCAAACATTTTCCATGGAGAGAGGCCTTTTTATCCGCTGTTTTTGCACAGGCTTATCAACAACTGTTGATAAGAAATATGTATGGTGATTTCAGCTGGTTACCGAGATTTAGACAGGATAAACCCATCCTAATTTTAGTGCAGCAGCAGACTAGCAGAGCCACCCTGTTTTTGCAAGGCAAAACTTGGCCGGGGAAAAACACCTTGACAAGGATTTGTGATTATGTTTAAGTTCGATACTTACCTTTAAACCGTAGATAAGAGTAGAATATAATCACCTTAAGGAGTCATAAAGATGAAAAGAACTTTCCAGCCCAGCAATACCTCCAGGAAGAGGACCCACGGATTTCTCGTACGCCAGTCGACCAAGAACGGCAGGCTGGTCATCAAGAGGAGAAGGGCCAAAGGCCGCAAGCGCCTCTCCGTGGGCATCGCCACCAAGTAGTTCTTTTCTTGTCCGCAACTGAATTCCCCAAGGAAGAGCGCCTACGCAGGCGCCCCGACTTTCTGCAGTTCAACCAGAACGCAGCCAAGATGCACACCGCGCATTTTCTGCTCCTCTGGAAGGACCGTGACTCCGGCATCAGGATCGGTTTCACCGTGAGCAAGAAGGTCGGGAACGCAGTCATGCGGAACCATATCAAGAGAAGGCTTAGGGAGTTTTACAGGCAGAACAAGTCTCTTTTCATGCAGGCCGATATAAACGTCGTGGCAAAAAAAGGGGCAGAAGTGCTTGATTATCACCAACTCTCCAACGAGCTCGCAGCCGCCCTCGGGCGGCTGCGGAAACGATATGCTAACTAGAATTCTGAAAGGCCTGATCATCCTCTACCAGAGATTCATCTCTCCGTTCAAGGCCTCTTCCTGCCGTTTTTACCCTACCTGTTCACATTATTCCCTACAAGCCTTGGAAAAGTACGGCCCCCTCAAAGGTGGATGGCTGACCGCTGCCCGCATCCTTAAGTGTCATCCGTTCCATCCGGGCGGTTACGATCCGGTCAAATAGTCTCTCAGGAGAATTGCATGGAAAAACGAGTCATCATAGCGGTATTACTCTCTATCGGAGTTCTATACGCTTATTCTTTATTGTTCCCCGCGCCGAAGCAGCAGCCTTTAGTACCCAAGCAGGCCACCATCAGCTCGGCAGCCAATCCCGCAGTCGCCACCGCCCCGGCCGCTGCAGCTACCGCGGCAGCTCAGCCCGCGGCTCCCGCTGCCCCCCAGGCTGCCGCCGCGGCTCGTGACCTGACCGTCGATACCGACCTCTATACCGCCGTCTTCTCCTCGCAGGGGGCAGCACTGAGGAAGCTGGTGCTTAAGAAGTATAAGGACGCCCCCGGCGCCAAGGGCAAGGACATTGTCCTGGTCAACGAGAGCAATCCCGATCGCTTCGCCCTGTTGAGCGAGGCGAGGGAGCTGGGGATCACCCCGGCCACCGTCTTCAACAGTTCCGCTGAAAACCTGAAGCTCGCCGACGGCAACAAGGGATCCCTCGAATTCACCACCGTCACGCCGCAGGGGGGGGTCTTCAAGAAGATCTACAGCTTCTCCGGAAACAACTACCAGATCGGACTTTCCGAACAGCTTCAGAACACCGGGGCCGGAAAGGTCGATGGTGTCTTGCACCTGGTTCAGAAGGACCGTGTCGTGACGCCGGAAAAGGGGGAGGGGAGATACGAGGTTTACGGTCCCGCCACCCTTGCCGACAACAAGGTCAATGCCGAGAAGGTGGAGAAGGTCCAGAAGCCGCTGCAGTTCGACAACAGCGTGATCTGGTCAGCCTTTGGCGACAAGTATTTCGTCAATGCCGTGATCTCCGACAAGGGGAGCATCGCCTCGGTGCGGTTGACGCATCCTTCCACCGATCTCCTGGTGAGGGATCTCTCTTCGCCGGCGCTTTCCGTTCCTGCCGGACAGACCGCTTCCGTGAATTATGCCCTCTATATCGGGCCGAAGGACCTGGACATACTGAAGTCGCAGGGCAACAGGCTGGATGAAGTCATCGACTACGGCTGGTTCGGCCCCATCGCCAAGCCGCTGGTCCACGCCCTGAAGTTCCTTTACAAGTACACCGGGAACTACGGCTTCGCCATCATCATCATCACCTGCATTCTCAAGCTCATCTTCTTCCCGCTCACTCACAAGAGCTACAAGTCGATGAAAGACATGCAGAAGCTTCAGCCCAAGATGGCCGAGCTGAAGGAGAAGTTCAAGAACGATCGCGACGCCATGAACCGCGCCGTGATGGAGCTTTACAAAACCCATAAGGTCAATCCGATGGGCGGCTGCCTGCCGATGGTGGTGCAGATTCCCGTATTCTTCGGTCTTTACCGCGCGCTGATGTACTCCATCGAGCTCAGGCACGCACCTTTCCTCCTCTGGATCACCGACCTTTCCGCCAAGGACCCGTACTACGTGACCCCGATCATCATGGGCGTCACCATGTTCATCCAGCAGAAGATGACGCCGTCCAACATGGACCCGGTCCAGGCCAAGATGATGCTGGCGCTGCCGGTGGTCTTCACCTTCATGTTCCTGAACTTCCCGTCCGGCCTGGTCGTCTACTGGCTGGTCAACAACATCCTGACCATCGCCCAGCAGATGTATATCAACAAATCGGTGAATGCGTAAGTAATGGGCTTAAGGCTAAGGGCTAAAGGCTAAGGGAAACCTTTAGCCCCGTGCCCTTAGCCCTTAGCCGGAGTTTTTCCTATGTACTTGAGAGATACAATTGCCGCAATCAGCACCCCGGTAGGGGAGGGGGGCGTCGGGATCGTCAGGGTGAGTGGTCCGGCTTCCCTGCAGATAGCACAAAGCATCTTCAGAGCAAAGTCGAACGGTGGCCTAAAAAGCCACCGTTTTTCTTATGGTGCCGTGGTCCATCCGCAAAATGGGGATGTCGTCGACGAGGCGATGGTGGTCTACATGAAGGGGCCCAATTCCTACACCCGTGAAGATGTGGTCGAGGTGCAGTGCCACGGCGGCACCCTGGTCGTGTCGCAGATCCTCTCTCTGGTCATTTCCGAAGGAGCGCGTCTGGCTCAGCCCGGAGAGTTCACAAAAAGGGCTTTTCTGAATGGCCGGATAGATCTGGTCCAGGCCGAGGCCATCATGGATGTCATTTCCAGCCGGACTGATGCTTCGCTGGCCCTGGCCCAGCACCAGCGCGAGGGGCTTCTTTCCAAGCGAATCAGCGTGGTTAAGGACGGGATACTGTATGCCCTCGCATACGTCGAGGCGCTGATCGATTTCCCGGAAGATGACGTCGATGTCGCTGTCGAGACTGATGTCATGGCCCGGGTCGAACCGGCGCTGGCCGAACTGGATGTCCTGATCGAGGGTTTTGACGAGGGCAGGGTACTGCGCGACGGGGTCTCGGTCGTCATTGCCGGTAAGCCCAACGTCGGCAAATCCAGTCTCTTAAACACCCTCCTCAAGGAGAAGCGCGCTATCGTGACCGCGGTTCCTGGTACGACGCGGGATGTCATCGAGGAAGTCGTCAACATCAACGGACTCCCCGTGAAATTGCTCGACACCGCCGGTATCCGCGAGTCGGAAGACCAGGTGGAGCAGGAGGGTGTAAGGCTCACCCTTGAGCGGATTCCCAAGGCCGACTTGGTGCTCTTTGTAGTTGATACTTCGAGGCCTTTTACCGATGAGGATGAAGCCATCCTGAAGGCAATCGGATCGAAGAGCATGATCGTGGTCAGGAACAAGTCAGACCTCCCTGCATCGGCGAGCCTGCCTGCGGAACTGACGACGACGGTGGATATTTCAACCGTGACAGGTTCCGGTATCCCTGAACTGCGAAATGCCATCACCTCTGCCTTCATGCATGGCAAGGCAATAGATGGACGTGAGTTCGTGGCAGTGTCGAAGGCAAGGCACCGGGACGCACTGTTGAAGGCGCGTGAATCGTTGCAGCGCTTTGTTTCGAACCTCGGGGAGGGAGTGAATATGGAGCTTCTTCCTATCGATCTCAGGGATGCATTGGATGCGGTGGGGGAGGTTACTGGAGAGACCACCGCTGATGATGTTCTGGACCGGATCTTTTCCAGTTTCTGCATAGGAAAGTAGGTACCGAATTGAAGGCAATGGGTGTGTTTCACGTGAAACAGACGGTGAATCAGGTGTTTGCGGATAAAAAGATTGATTTCTGACTAGGTCTAATCGCGTTTCCTTGTGCCGTATCTGTAAATCGGCCTGATGTCCATATCAATGTAAGAGAGATCGGCCACAACGGCAGGTCCGTCTGCGGCGCCGATCCTGACCCCAGTTCCTCTCTCGGAGGGCGAGGTTATGGCTGAATGAATTGCACCCTTCAATAGGCTTGGGGTGAACAGCGTCATAGTAAGTGGTATTCTGACCGTTCGTGCTGAGCCTGTCGAAGCACGCAAAATAGTGTATTTGAAAATAGCTGACTAACGCAGCTAATCTCCCCGCGGTCCCGTTTTACAGAGGGGTGTGGTATTGGCAGCCGCCCAAGGGTTACCCCCTTTTGGCAACGGAGCTATGTCCAGAACAAAGGTACTGCAACACCATAGGACCTTCCCCCTTTGAAAAAGTGGGATCGAGGTGGATTTTGCCAGCTCAAACAAAGCAAGTCCCCCCTTCCCCCCTTTGTCAAGGGGGGGGAAGGCACAACCTTTTTTTGGGATATAGTTCCGTTTTGCAAAGGGGGGGTAGGTGAGATTTGCTTTTAAGTGACATTTTTTTTGGGTAATGCTCCTTTCATGGGGTTGCTCACGTGGTGATTGGTTCGCGCCCGGGAGGGCGCTCCTACGAATGTAGAGTGACATTGCGGTACTGACATTGCACTTTCGCTGATAGAGATGTTCCACGTGGAACAAAGAGAATAATAAACACTGAAACAGCACTTTGCACAGTATTACCTCGTATTTTGAGAGATGGAGTTCAGCTTGATAGTTTATGACAAAAAATATGACGTCATCGTGGTCGGTGCAGGACATGCCGGCTGCGAGGCCGCCCTCGCGGCGGCACGGATGGGGTGCTCGACCCTGCTTCTGACCATCAACCTGGACGCTATCGCCTTGATGTCCTGCAACCCGGCGATCGGTGGTCTGGCCAAGGGGCACCTGGTTAAGGAGATCGACGCCCTAGGCGGGGAGATGGGGCGTAATATCGACGCCACCGGTATCCAGTTCAGAGTCCTGAACACGAAAAAGGGTCCGGCTGTGCGGGCCTCACGCGCCCAGGCGGATAAGCAGCAGTACCGCCTCCGAATGAAGACGGTCATGGAGCAGCAGGACGGCCTCGACCTGAAACAGGTGGAAGTCACCTCCTTGTTCCTCGATGATGGCGCTGTCGCAGGTGTAGATACCAGGGGGGACGTGAGATTCCTGGGCAAGACCGTCGTCCTCACCACCGGTACTTTCATGCGTGGCCTCATCCATATCGGCCTTGTCAATTATCCCGGCGGGAGGGCAGGGGACCTTCCCTCCATCGGCCTCTCGGACAATCTTGGCGAGTGCGGCTTCGAAGTGGGCAGGCTCAAGACCGGCACGCCCGCCCGTCTCGATGGCAGGACCATTGATTTCAACCGTCTGGAGCCCCAGTACGGCGACGAGCGGCCGATCCCTTTTTCCTTCTCCAATGAAAGGATCGACCAGCCGCAGGTCCCTTGCCATATCGCCTACACGAACCCCAGGTCGCATGACATCATCAGGAGCGGCCTCGATCGTTCCCCTCTTTACGCGGGGATCATCGAAGGGATCGGCCCCAGATATTGTCCTTCAATAGAAGACAAGGTAGTGCGCTTTCCGGAGAAGGACCGCCACCAGACCTTCATCGAGCCTGAGGGCCGCGATACGGTAGAAGTTTACCCGAGCGGCATGTCAACCTCGCTACCCATCGACATCCAGTGGGCCTTCTACCGCAGCATCGAGGGGTTGGAGCGCGTTGAGATCATGCGGCCGGCGTACGCCATCGAGTACGATTATGTGAACCCCATCCAGCTTCACGCCTCGCTGGAGACGAAGCTGGTCCCTAACCTCTATCACGCGGGACAGATCAACGGCACCTCCGGGTACGAGGAGGCGGCGGCTCAAGGGCTGATGGCCGGAATCAATGCTGCGCTCCGGGTACTGGGGAAAGAACCTCTGGTGCTGGGAAGGAGCGAGGCCTATATCGGGGTCATGATCGACGACCTGGTGACGCTCGGGACCAAGGAGCCATATCGGATGTTCACCTCTCGGGCCGAGTATCGCCTTCTCCTTCGCGAGGATAATGCGGATCTCAGGCTGAGGGAGAAAGGGCACGCCATCGGTCTCCTTCCTGATGAGCTGTATAAGGCCTTCCTCGCGAAGAGGGAGATGATTGAGAGCGAACTGGAGCGGCTCTCTGCGCAGAGGCTGGCACCGTCGGCGGCAGGGGACGATCTCCTGGAAGAATGGGGTCTGGTTGGGATGCAGAATGCCATAAGTTACGAACATCTGCTCCGCCGCCCGGACTTTACCTGCCACGATCTCGCCAGGATCTATCCGGAGATCATGGAGCTCCCGGAAACGATAAGGGAGCAGTTGGAGATCCAGATAAAGTACAAAGGGTACATCGGTCGGCAGTTGGAGCAGGTGGATAGGGCGGCTAAGCTGGAAACGGCGGCCATCCCCGCGGACATGGATTACGCCAATATCTCCGGTCTCTCCACGGAAGTTCGCGAGAAATTGGTGCGATTCAAGCCCGACACGCTGGGGCAGGCTTCCCGCATTCCGGGCGTCACTCCCGCAGGGATCACCATCCTGTCGATCGCGCTGAAGGCGAGGGGGGCGAAATGAACCAGGCTGCAAAGGATCATCTCAAGGCTGGTGCAGCGGAATTGGGGCTCGTCCTATCCGGCGCGCAGTTCTCGAGCCTCAACACCTTCGCGGAGGAGCTGAAGAAGTGGAACCGGAAGATAAATCTCACCGCCATAACCGATGATGAGGGGATTGCGGTGAAGCATCTGGTCGATTCGCTGAGCCTGCTGAAGGTTGTGCAGGGTAGGGGTCGCCTGCTCGATATCGGTTCCGGCGGCGGCTTTCCGTGCATCCCGGTCAAAATCGCGCTGCCCGAACTGGATGTCGTTTCGGTCGATGCGGTGGTGAAGAAGATTAGTTTTCAGAAGCAGGCTGCTCGTCTGCTGAATCTCGATCATTTCAATGCGATTCACGTTCGCGCTGAAAGTCTTGCTGCCGACTATGCCGAGTCCTTTGACTGGATAGTGTCGCGGGCATTTTCCGACATCCCCTCATTCGTTGCCATGGCGCTGCCGCTTCTAAAGAGTGATGGACGTATCATTGCCATGAAGGGACGCACTGCAGCCGAAGAGGTGGCTGCTGCCGGGGAAGCTCTGGCCGGGATGGGGGTCGAGGTGGAAAGTGTGGTAGACTTTCCGCTTCCGGTGCTCGGCGACGCCCGATCACTGGTAATTATGATTAAAAAATTGTAACAACATGAACAGGTCCTCCCTAATGAGCAAAAAGGGGTCAAATTTCTAACCTTCATCGAAAGGCAGCCTTATGGGTGCGGTGGGTCGAGAAAAGGCGCTGTGGGGGAAATTTGAAAGCCTATTTTTTAGGCAAAAAGGGCCGGTTTCACGGGAAACGCGCCGAGCGTCTTCCTCCTGAGCCTGACATTGTAAAATTTTAAAATATTCAGCCCCCACCCCCTTGCCCCCTCCCTCAAGGGGAGGGGGATGGCACAGTCGAGGCGGAAGGGAAATGTCCTGTTGAGATGACGAAGATGGTCGTTGAAGAGGACCAGAAAAGTCCTGTTGAGAATGACGAAGATGGTCTCGTCGAGGGGGACGGGGGAGGTCTTCTGGACGCGACAGGTGAGATTGTATTCAAACGATGTTCGGAAGAAGGAGCAATAATTTTGACAACTAGCTCCTTTCTATGTTAGATATAAAAACTTTTTTTGTTTACGGTCCAAATTTTTAACATAGATCAGAGGGGGAAGGAAGACCATGCATCATTTTCAGTACAAGGGTGACGAGCTTTACGCAGAAGAGGTCGCGATAAAGGATATCGTCGCCGCTGTTGGCAGCCCGGTCTACGTCTACTCGCAGGCCACTCTCGAAAGACATTTCAAGGCGATGGACAATGCCTTCGCTTCGGCGCCGCATACCATCTGCTACTCGGTCAAGGCCAACTCCAACCTGGCCGTCCTCAAGACCTTCATCAATCTCGGTGGCGGTGTCGACATCGTCTCCGGCGGCGAGCTCTACCGCGCCCTTTCGGCCGGCGTTGATCCGAAGAAGGTAGTTTACTCCGGCGTCGGCAAGAGGGATGACGAGATCGCCTACGCCCTTGAGAGCGGCATCCTCCTCTTCAACGTGGAGTCGGAGCAGGAACTCGACAGGATCAATGAAGTTGCCGGGCGCATCGGCAAAAAAGCAGGCATCGCCATCCGTGTCAACCCGGATGTCGACCCTGAGACTCACCCGTACATCACCACCGGCCTCAAGAAGGCCAAATTCGGCATCAATATCGAGCGCGCCCTTGAGCAGTACGGCCGCGCCAAGAAGATGGCTAATCTCGACATCCTCGGCATCGACTGCCACATCGGCAGCCAGCTCACCAAGGTATCCCCCTTCGTCGACGCAATCAAGAAGCTGAAACGGCTTCTGGACGGCGTCAAAGATATGGGCATCGACATGAAGTACCTCGACCTCGGTGGCGGACTGGGCATCCAGTACAACGACGAGGTGCCGCCGCTGCCGGATTACTACGGCTCGTCCATCCTGGCGGAAACCAAGGACCTCGGCCTGCACCTCCTCTTCGAGCCGGGCAGGAACCTGGTCGGCAACGCCGGCATACTGGTCGGCAAGTGCCTCTACACCAAGAAGGGCGAGGAGAAGAACTTCGTCATCGTCGATGCCGGTATGAACGACCTGGCCCGTCCGTCGCTGTACGGATCCTTCCACGGAGTCAAGGCCGTCAATAAGAACCAGGATGGCGTCATCGAGGGCGATATCGTCGGTCCGATCTGCGAGTCCGGGGACTTCCTGGTCAAGGACCGCGAGATCCCGAACTTCAAGCAGGGCGACCTGATCGCCTTCATGTCCGCCGGAGCCTACGGCTTCACCATGAGCAGCAACTACAACAGCCGCCCGCGCGTCGCTGAAGTGATGGTGAAGGGCGGCAAGTTCGAGATCATCCGCGAGCGGGAGAAGGTCGAAGACCTCATCAGGGGCGAGAAGATCCCGTCGTTCCTGTAGCAGAGTGATACTCCCCCCTTTGAAAAAGGGGGGGCGGGGGGGATTTGATTCTGGGTTCAACTGATTCAAAATCTCCCTGAATCCCCCTTTTTCAAAGGGGGACTTACCGAGGAAAGGGGAGGGGAGGAAGGTCGTATCGGCCCCGGCCCAGACAAAATTGTTATAACTAGCGGCACCACAAGGAGGTAGCCCATGTTCAAGGGAAGTATCGTTGCCATCGTGACTCCGTTCAACAACGGTGCGGTCGATGAAGAAAAACTTCGGGAACTGGTTGAATTCCAGATCGAAAACGGGACAGACGCCATCGTGCCGTGCGGCACCACCGGCGAGTCCTCCACCCTCGATTATCACGAGCACGACAGGGTCATCGAGATCGTTGTCGAGCAGGTGAACAAGAGGGTGCCGGTCATCGCCGGTACCGGCTCCAATTCCACCAGGGAAGCCATCGAAATCACCAGGCATGCCAAGGAACTAGGTGCCGACGGCGCTCTGCTGGTGACTCCGTACTACAACAAGCCCTCGCAGGAAGGGCTCTACCTGCACTACAAGGCAGTGGCGGACGCGGTAGCGCTTCCCCAGATCCTCTATAACGTTCCGGGGCGTACCGGCGTTAACCTGCTCCCCGAGACCGTTGCCAGGCTGTCGGTGCATGCCAACATCGTGGCCATCAAGGAGGCCACCGGGTCCCTGCAGCAGGCCTCGGAGGTGCTGGCACTTTGCGGCGATAACCTGACCGTCCTCTCAGGTGACGACTTCATCACCCTTCCGATGATGGCTGCCGGCGCCAAGGGGGTCATCTCCGTCACGGCCAACATCATGCCGAAAGAGGTTTCCTCGCTGGTCGACGCTTTCTTTGCCGGCAATATGGAGGAGGCCAGGAGGCTGCACCTGTACCTGCTGAAGATCTCCAACGCCATGTTCATCGAAAGCAACCCCGTTCCGGTCAAGACCGCTGTTGCGCTGATGGGCAAGTGCAGCGACGAGGTCCGCCTGCCGCTGGCTCCGCTCATGGAGGCCAACAGGGCCAAGCTGACCGCGATCATGAAAGAATACGGCCTCATCTAAGGAGTCGACGGAAATGATTAAAATAGCTGTCTGCGGAGCCGCAGGACGCATGGGCGGGCGCATCATCGCCGCCGTGAAGGAATCGGAAGGAGTCGAGCTTTCGGGAGCCCTGGAGCGTCCCGGCCATCCCATGGTCGGCCAGGATGCAGGACTCATTGCCGGCCTCGGTTCGATCGGAGTGGCCATCAGCGACGACCTGAACGCAGTGGTGCAGGGGTGCGACGTGCTGATCGACTTCACCGCGCCCAAGGTCTCGCTGAAAAACCTGGAAGTCTGCGCACTCAACCGCAAGTCCATCGTCATCGGCTCCACCGGTTTCACCCCCGAGGAGCGGGCGCTGGCCGCCGAACTGGCGCGCGAGGTCCCCATCATCATCGCCCCGAACATGTCTGTCGGTGTCAACGTCTGCTTCAAGGTCCTGGCCGACGTGGCGAAGATCCTCGGTGACGATTTCGACGTGGAGATCGTGGAGTCTCACCACCGCATGAAGAAGGATTCACCCTCCGGTACCGCGGTCAGGATGGGCGAGGTCGTAGCCAACGCGCTGGGACGCGACTATAACAAGGTCGCGAACTACCACCGCGAGGGGATCTGCGGCGAGCGGACCCATGAGGAGATCGGCATGCAGACCGTCCGTGGCGGCGACATCGTCGGCGAGCACACCGTCTACTTCATAGGCATGGGCGAGCGGATCGAGATCACCCATCGCGCCCACACCCGCGACATGTTCTCCCGTGGCAGCGTGCGTGCCGCAAAGTGGGTCGTGACCGCGAAGCCTGGCGTGTACGACATGCAGGACGTGCTGGGACTGCGATAGTCTGACAAGGGACTTTAAGTCCCCCTTAGAAAAAGGGGGATTTAGGGGGATTTGGTTTTAGGCAGTAGAAGGCAAATCCCCCCTGCCCCCCTTTTTCAAAGGGGGGAGATAAAAGAGAATGATTTTAAAAATAGATTTTGGAGGAACAACGTGGCACTGATTAACGACAACTACCTCAAACTGAAAGCCGGCTACCTTTTCCCGGAGATCGGGCGTCGCGTGCGCGGTTTTGCGGCGGCTAACCCGGAAGCGAAGGTCATCAGGCTTGGCATCGGCGACGTGACCCAGCCGCTGACCCCGACCATCCTCAAGGCGTTCCACGACGCGGTCGATGACCTCGGGAAGGCCGAGTCCTTCATGGGTTACGGCCCGGAGCAGGGCTACGATTTCCTCATCGAAGCGGTAATCGAGAACTCCTACAAACCCCTGGGCGTCGAGCTCAAGAACACCGAGATGTTCGTTTCCGACGGCTCCAAGTGCGACTGCGCCAACATCCTCGACATCTTCGCCCTGGACAACACCGTTGCTATCGGCGATCCCGTCTACCCGGTCTATAACGACACCAACGTCATGATCGGGCGTACCGGCGAGGCCAACGACAAGGGCTACTACAAAGGGCTGGTCTACATGCCCTGCACCGAGGCCAACGGCTTCTTCCCGGCTTACCCGGAGGAGAAGGTGGACATGATCTACCTCTGCTTCCCGAACAACCCGACCGGCGCCGTGGCCACCAAGGATCAGCTGAAAGGGTGGGTCGATTACGCCCTGGCCAACAACTCCGTCATCCTCTTCGATGCGGCGTATGAGGCTTTCATCACCGATCCGTCCATCCCGCACTCCATCTACGAGATCGAGGGCGCCAAGAAATGCGCCATCGAGTTCCGCTCCTTCTCCAAGACCGCCGGCTTCACCGGCGTGCGCTGCGGCCTGGTGGTCGTCCCGGAAGAACTGGAAGGGACGACCTCGACCGGCGAGAAGTACAGCTTCAACAAGCTCTGGCTGCGTCGTCAGACCACCAAGTTCAACGGTGCCTCCTACCCCGTGCAGAAAGCAGCAGCTGCTGTCTACACCGAACAGGGGTGGAAAGAGACCAAGGCCAACATCGATTACTACATGGAGAACGCCCGCATCATCCGCGAAGGTCTGGCAGAAGCCGGGCTGACCGTATATGGCGGCGTCAACGGCCCCTACATCTGGCTCAAGACTCCGGACGGGCTGAGCTCCTGGGATTTCTTCGACAAGCTGCTTACCGAGTGCCACGTGGTCGGCACCCCCGGCAGCGGCTTTGGCCCGAGCGGGGAAGGTTACTTCCGCCTCTCCGCCTTCGGCCACCGCGACAACATCATCGAGGCGGTCGAGAGGATCAAGAAGAACCTGAAGTAAAGATTAGCTAGGAGCGGCATCCGTGCCGCGAATACAGCGAATACAACGGAAGGTATAACAGGCATAAAGAAAAGGCGGCCCGCAAAGGGCCGCCTTTTGTCGTTTCTGTATCATGTCGAATATGTTAACTGCTGCTCTCCCAGTTCCAGCATCTTCATGAGCTCGCGGTTGAATGCTGGAAGGTCGCCAGGCTCACGCGAGCTGATCAGGTTGCCGTCCACGACGACCTCGGTGTCCTGGTACTGGGCCCCCGCCTCCCTCAGCTCGGTTACCACGGTCTTGTAGCAGGTGCACTTGCGTCCCCTGACGAGCCCAGCCGAGATGAGTATCTGCGGCCCGTGGCAGATGGCCGCGACCGGCTTGTTCTCATTCATGAAGGTGCGTGCTATCTCCTGGACCTTCTGGTTGTCGCGAATGGCGGCCGGCGCCTTTCCTCCCGGGAGGAGCAAGAGATCGTAATCCGCGGGAGAGCATTCGTTGAAGACCTTATTGACGGGGACTTCATAGCCGTGCTTGCCGCGGATGGCATCGCGCTTGTCGGAAGCGACATCCACCGTGTACCCTGCCTCGCGTAGCCTGTAGAGAGGAACCAGGAGCTCGGTGTCCTCGAAGTCGTTGGCGCTAAGAATCAGAACCTTCTTTCCAGTCATTGAATCCTCCTTCGGGGCTGAAGACGCATAAATTTAGATCCCATCATTGTCTCTCTCGCGCAATATCTTTCAGCCCCGACCACCAGTGTACCAACAAATCACCTGCTGTACAAAGATAGCTGTCGTCCCGAAGGGTAAGAAAAATCTACGGAATCAGGCGAAAATGGATTTCATTTACATGAATAAGCAGCTGTGCTACGGTTACCCTAGAGGGGGCAAATACCAACTGGAGAGGCTGACGGGGAGGTAAGGAAATGAGCGCAATGGGATATATCTTCTTGGCGTACGCAATATTGACAATCGTGCTTGTCGCGGCCCAATTGAGAGCTTACTGCCAGTTCATCAAACGGTGACAGAGAGGAACCTAGCAGTGGCAATTCGCATTAGTCGCGGCGGAGGTAGCAGAGCCGGGTCAGAAGATCCGGTTTTTTTGTATTTTAGACCAGCGTGGCAAATCACCTGACCACCGTGTACCCATCTCTGGGGTCCCAGCGGTAGCCCTTTCCGCTCCATATCGCCTCGATCGTCTTCCAGTCCAGCCCTAGCCCTTTAATATCTTCACAGACGTAGTAGGCCGGCATGATCTCATCATCATCGATCCGGCCGTCACCGTTGGTGTCCGCCCAGTGGTAGGATCCCAGGGTAATCGTGTCGCTGCCGCCGACTGCCTCCGTCCGGGTCGCTCCGGCGGTGCGCACGACGATCTCTCCTCCCAGCCGGGCCTCTTTATGCAGGGGGTTGGCAGCGGCGCGCAAGGTGTATGAAATGGTCAGCGAAGCGTTACCGCTGGGGACGAGCCATTTGGCGACGGACCCTGAGGAATCGGCTGCGGAGCTTGCAGGGAGGGAGCCGACCAGGTGGAAGCCATCGGGGATCCTTTCCTTCAGGATGAAGCCGGCGGTGTCGCCTTTGAGCCTGATAACCTTGATCTGCACGGGGATCACTTCCCCCGGGGCGGCGAATTTCGGTGCCCACCTGGTGGCGGTCGGAACCGGCGACGGTTCGCGGGTGAATAAGAAGATGACGATAAACAGCGACACCGCAGCCAGCGAGGCGATGGTGACCCGGAAGCGGGTGCTCCGTCCTGGCTTCGAAGGTGCCGCCGGAACGTCTGCTACCTCCTCCGGCCGTGTTATCTCGTGTAAATCGACCTCGAGGGCGCGGGCCAGCTTTTCCGCATTCTCCCTCTTGATGGAGGGATAGCGGTTATTCTCCCAACGGGAAATGGTATCGGTGGTGACGCCGACCACGCTCGCCACGTAGAGCTGGGTAAGTTTCTTCGCTTCCCGGATATTCCTCACCCGTGACCCGTCTAT
>NZ_JBXKJL010000304.1:0-1517 GCF_056994735.1 Geomonas sp. | reverse complement strand
AAGGAGGGTTTTCATGAAGAAGATGGTTTTGCTTCTCGGCTTTCTCTCTGCTGTTGTCCTCTTCGCCCATGTCCCGCCGGTATCTACCGACACGGGGTATGCAGGGGTAGAGGCATGCAAGGGCTGTCACGAGGGGTATTATGACAGCTACGCGCGGGGACCGCACGGCAAGAAGGCGGTATCGGGCTCCCCTGCAGCGCAGTTTGGCTGCGAATCCTGCCACGGCTCAGGAGCCGAGCACGTATCCAAGGGAGGGGGCAAGGGGGTGTCCATCTATGGTTTTGGCAGGAAGCTCGACGCCAAGGACAAGTCAGCCCGGTGCCTGGGGTGCCACGAAGACAGCCAGCACCTGATCAACTGGAACCTGTCGAAGCACAAATCAAACGGCATCGGCTGCACGGACTGTCACTCGGTGCATGCAGGCACGGGCAGGAGCCTCCGGGCTTCCCAGCCTGATCTGTGCTTTGACTGCCACAAGGACATCCGGCTGCAGAGCAACAAGCAGTCGCACCATCCGATACGGGAAGGCAAGGTCACCTGCACGGACTGTCACGACACGCACGGCACCTTTGGGGCCAAGATGCTCCGGGCAGGCACGGTCAACGAGCTGTGCTACAGCTGTCATGCGGAAAAGCGCGGGCCATTCCGGTTCGAGCACCCGCCGGTGGAGGCCGACTGCCTGAACTGCCACGCGGTGCACGGCTCCAACCATAACAGCCTGCTGGTGCGCAAGCCGCCGCAGCTCTGCCAGAGCTGCCACGAGGCAAACTTTCATCCCAGCACCCCCTATACCAAGGCAGACGGCTTCCGCGGGGCAGAGCCCAGCAACAAGCTGATCGGCCGGGCATGCATGAACTGCCACACCAACATACACGGAAGCAACGGCCCTGCGGGCAGCGGCCTGAGATTCCTACGCTAAGGAGGGATGACCATGCGACAGAAGACCATGATGATCATAGGTGCCGTACTGCTGGGAGTCGCGCTCATCTGCCCTGCGCAGGCCGCAGAGGACAGGAACTTCGAGGGCGAGGTCTCGGTGGGGGGCGTGCTTGCCGACATCAACGGCAGCGAGGCCAAGTTCAACGAGTACCGCAACGTCAACGATTCGCTCACCACGATGTTTGACATCAAGTACGACAACAACCGGTACTACCTGAAACTTGACGGGGACATCTCGCGGCAGACGAACTTCGGGCTGACCGGCGGGCTGTGGGGCGGCTTCAGCTACTATCTGAGGTACCAGGAGATCCCCCACAACATCACCTTTGGGGCGCGCACCTACTATCTTGAGGGCGTGGGCAGCGATGAGCTGGGCGGCATTGTTTCGGGGCCGGTGCCCGGGACGCCGACCACGGACGTGACGGCCTGGAAGGGGTTTGACTACTCCACCGAGCGCAAGCGCTACAGCGCCGGCTTCCGGCTCGATGCGCTGAAGCCCTTCTTTGTGAGCGCCTCGTTTAGCCGGGAGGACAAAAGCGGCATCAAACCGGCAGGGGCCTCCGGCGGGTTTTCCGTCA
>NZ_JBXKJL010000303.1:0-17153 GCF_056994735.1 Geomonas sp. | reverse complement strand
TTAAGGTTTTGCGTAGTGAGATTTTGATTCTTAAGAGGTTGCTGTGACAGTTGAAAATATCAGGATTTCCCTAGGTGACCGCAGTTACGACATCAGGCTGGGCGCCGGCATTCTCGACACCATCGGGTCCCTCTGCCGCGAAGTCGGCCTTTCCGGGACGGCAGCTGTTGTCTCCAATACCACCGTCGCCCCTCTCTACTACGATACCGTACGTGCCTCCCTGGAAGAAGCTGGCTACCGCCCGGTCCTGATCTCCCTGCCCGACGGGGAAGCCTACAAGAACAGCGCCACCCTGAATCAGATCTACGACGGCCTGGTCGATGCCGCCCTCGACCGAGGCTCCTTCATCATCGCCCTCGGAGGCGGCGTTATCGGCGACATGGCCGGTTTCGCCGCAGCCAGCTACCTGCGCGGTATCCCTTTTATCCAGGTGCCTACCACCCTCCTGTCCCAGGTCGACTCCAGCGTCGGCGGCAAGACCGGCATCAACCATCCCAAGGGAAAGAACATGATCGGGGCCTTCTACCAGCCTCGCGCGGTCCTGATCGACGTGACCACTCTCGATACCCTCCCGGACCGTGAGTTCCGCAGCGGCCTGGGCGAGATCGTGAAGTACGGCGCGGTCCTCGATCCGGACTTCTTCACCTTCCTCGAGGAGAAGGCCTCGCTGCTGCTGGCGAGGGACAAGGGGTCCCTGATCCATGCCGTCGGGCGCTCCTGTGCCATCAAGGGGCGGGTGGTCGAAGAGGACGAGAGGGAAGGGGGGCTGCGCGCGGTGCTGAACTACGGCCACACCCTCGGGCATGCGGTCGAGACCCTCACCGGCTACACCGAGTACCTTCACGGCGAGGCGGTGGCCATCGGCATGGTCCAGGCGGCCAAAATCTCCCAGCACTACGGCTTCTGCAGCCAGGGCGAGCGGGACCGGATCGAGGGACTCATCAATCTGCTGGGCCTCCCCGGCGAGCTCCCTCCTTTCCCCGCCCAGGCCTACGCGGAAGTTCTGTCCCACGACAAGAAGGTGCGCGACAGCGGGCTTTTGTTCATCTGCAACCTAGGCCTCGGCAACTTCCGCATGGAACGGATGAAGGACCTGACTGCGCTTCTGGAGATCTGCGGCATAGGAGAGTGACATGATAGAGGATGCCATTTCGTTTTGGACGGAGATCCAGCGTTTCGAGGACATGCTCGCCGCCGACCCCCGCTCCTACTGCTTCGTCCCGCTATCCGAACTGTACCGGAAACTGGGCCTGCTCGATGACGCCGTCTCTGTCGCCGCCAAGGGCTGCGGCCTGCACCCCGACTATCCCGGGGGCTTCTTCGCCCTGGGCGCAGCCTACAACGCCAAGGGACAGAAGGCCGAGGCCAGGAAAGCGCTGGAGCGCGCGGTGGCCCTAAAGCCCGATCACATCGAGGCCTTGAAGCTCCTGGGGCAGGTTTATGTAGAGGAGGGGCGGATGGACCTGGCCGAGCAGGTACTGGGGCGGGTGCTGCGGGAAAACCCCGAAGACACGGAGACGACCCTGCTCCTTCGTTCCATAGCCGGCACCATGACCCGGCCCGAGGAAGAGGTGCTGGAGGACGTGGAGGTTTTAGAGGAGCTGGAGGTCATAGAAGAGTTTGAGGAAGCTGACGAGCTCACAGATCTCGGGGCCGCTTTCCCGGAAAAAGCGGCGCCGGCGGAGGATCGGTGGGATCTGAGCGGCCCGCAGGAGGAACCGGCGATCGAGGGTCTGGAGTCTTCGGCCGATTTCTGGGCTATCGGGACCCCCGAGGAATCCGGAACCGTCTCAGGCTTTGGGGATGCCGATGAACTCGCCTTCGAGGAGCCGCTGGCGTTTGAAGAGAGTGATGAGATGGCCTTCGAAGAGGCCGAGGAGACGGCGGAACCTTTCCCCGCAGCCGCCGAGCCCGCGGGCCAGCCGAGGCCGGGGAAGGATCCCCTAACCACGGCGACGATGGCTGAACTCTACCTTTCCCAGGGATTCGTCGAGCGGGCCCTGTCCATCTACCAGGAACTGTCGGCAGCCGACCCGACCAACGGGGCCTACCGGCTGAAGGTGGCGGAAGTGAAGGCCCTGCAGGAGGCGGCTCCGGCCGCCGTGGCTGCGCAAGCCGAGGCGCCCGCCCCGCAAGCAGAGGCGCCTTCGGGCCAGTTGAATGTGGAAGAGGAGCTAAGCCGCTGGCTGGAGAATATAAGGAGAAGAAGAGATGGGGTTTAAGGCCATACTGAAGTGCATTGTAGAGGAAACCGTCGGAGGCTTGGGCTGCATCATCATGGGGTACGACGGCATTGCCATCGACGAGTACCTCGGTGAAACCGGCGGGATCGATGTGCCGATCATGGCGATCGAATACGCTTCCGTGCTGAAGGAGATCAAGAGGACGATCGGTGTGCTGAAGACGGGCGAACTGGAGGAGGTCTCCATCGTTGCCGACCGCTGCACCGTGGTGGTGCGCGGGTTAACCGAGGACTTCTTCGCGGCCCTGGTCATCGCCCCCGATGGTAATTTCGGCAAGGCCCGGTACCTTTTGAAGCGTGAGTCGGCACGGCTCAAGGAGGCCCTGCAATGAGCCTGGGGCGGAAAATCCTGGTGCTGCACGGACCGAACCTGAACCTGCTGGGGCGTCGGGAACCGGGCGTCTACGGCACCACCACCCTTGACGGCATCAACAACTCCCTGACGGAGCTGGCCGCCGAGCTGGGGGTGGAACTCAAAGTGCTGCAGTCCAATTCCGAAGGGTCCCTGGTCGATGCCATCCAGGGGGCGATGGAGGACTGCGACGCCATCCTGATCAACCCCGCAGCCTATACCCATACCAGTGTGGCCATCCGCGACGCCATCGCGGGGACGGCCCTTCCCGCCGTCGAGGTTCATCTCTCCAACATCCACTCCAGGGAGGCCTTCCGGGCGCACAGTTACGTGGCCCCGGTAGCCGTCGGACAGATCTCCGGATTCGGCCCTGACAGCTATCTTTTAGGCCTTCGGGCCCTGGTTAACCGCCTGGAAAAATAGATTGTCATACGGAGGTTATTATGTTAAACAACAGAATCTCCGCGGCCAGAGGGTGCCTGCAGCGGGTCCAAGCCGACCTGTTGCTGGTCACTAACCTAAGCAATATCAGATATCTAACCGGCTTCACCGGCAGCGAGGCTCTCCTCGTGATCTCCCCGGAAGATGGCTGGTTCCTAACCGATTCCCGTTACACCTACCAGGCGAATGCCGAGGTCTCGGGCGCCAGAGTTGTCGAGTTCTCGGTCAGGCTGGAGTCGCTGGCCCAGGTCCTTCAGGAGGCTGGCGCCGCGAAAGTGGCCTACGAAGCCGCCCACACCACCGTCCAGACCTACCAGGAACTCTGCAGGAAGCTGCCCGCAATAGAGTTTGTACCGGCCGACGCCGAGATGGTGTCGCTGAGGACAGTGAAGGATGCCACCGAGCTTGAACTGCTCGAGCGTGTGGCGACCATCGCCTCGGAATCGCTGCTGGAGATCCTTGCAGAAGTGAAGCCGGGCGCTGTGGAGAGCGAGGTGGCCTGGGCGCTGGAAGTGGCCATGAGGCGGAAGGGGGCGGAGGGGAAATCCTTCGACTTCATCGTCGCCTCCGGCGAGCGCGGCGCCTTGCCCCATGGGAAGGCCTCCGACAAGATCATGGCCGCGGGTGAACTGGTAACACTCGATTACGGCGCACTCTACCGCGGTTACTGCTCGGACGAGACGGTGACAGTTTCGCTGGGGCAGCCTGAGGGCCGCCAGCGCGAGGTCTACGAGACGGTGCGGGTGGCGCAGGAGTTGGCCATCGAGGCGGCGCGGCCGGGAATGAGCTTCAAGGAGCTCGATGCGAAGGCCCGCGATTACATCGTCTCCAAGGGGTACGGGCAGTACTTCGGGCACGGCCTGGGCCACGGGGTCGGCATCGACATCCACGAGCACCCGGCGGTTTCGCCCAGGAGCACCCATATCGTAGAAGAGGGGATGGTCTTCACCGTGGAGCCAGGCATCTACATTCCCGGCTGGGGCGGGGTCAGGATCGAGGACACCGTGGTCATGGAAGGCGACCGCTGCCGCCGGATCACCAAGGTCCCCAAGAAGCTGATGATACTGTGATTTTGAGTCCCCCCTTAAACAACAAGATCACCTCCGATGCCGCAGAAGTCACACCGAAGACGGGCGCGGACGGTGACATTTACGTATAAGGAAGTTGCTTCACCAGCGCAGTACTGCAATTACCCTGTAATGAAAAAGGAGAAAGATGTGGATATAAAAGATCTGAAGACGCTGATAAAGATGGTAACCGAAACCGACATCACCGAGTTCGAACTCGAGAATGCTGACGACAAGATTGTCATTAAAAGGGGCTGCTCTGTCGTGGCTCCGCAGTTCCAGATGCCGCAGTCGATTCCGTACCAGGTAGCGCCCATGGCTCCTGCCGCCGCACAGGCCGCCCCGGCAGCCGCAGCCCCGGCTGCAGCCGTAGAGGAAGGCGACTCCATCACCTCACCCATCGTTGGTACCTTCTACCGCGCTCCGGCCCCCGATGCTCCCCCCTACGTCGAAGTAGGGCAGATCGTCGAGAAGGGCGAGACCCTCTGCATCGTCGAGGCCATGAAGCTCATGAACGAGATCGAGGCCGAGTTCCGTTGCAAGATCGTCCGTATCGTCAAGGAGAATGCACAGCCGGTCGAGTACGGTGACCAACTCTTCATCGTGGAGAAGATGTAAAAAATCGGGCTAAAGGCTAAGGGCTAAAGGCTAAAGGAGTATTCCTTCTTCCCTTTAGCCCTTTACGCATCATCCTTACCAGCCGGCAACTGCGGGCTACGGGCTCGGGCCTGGCTTAAGATTTTTCCTTTAGCCTCAAGCCCTTAGCCCTTCGCCCAGGAGATTCTATATGTTCCATAAAGTGCTTATCGCCAACAGGGGGGAGATCGCCCTGAGGATCATCAGGGCCTGCAAGGAGATGGGGATCAAGACGGTCGCCGTCTACTCGACTGCCGACAGTGAATCGCTCCACGTGAAGCTCGCCGACGAGAGCGTCTGCATCGGCCCGGCTCCCAGCCTCTCCAGCTACCTCAACATCAACGCCATCATCTCGGCCGCGGAACTGACCGACGCGGAGGCCATCCACCCCGGTTACGGCTTCCTCTCCGAGAACGCCCACTTCGCCGACGTCTGCGAGAAATGCGGCATCACCTTCATCGGCCCCTCCGCCGAGAGCATGCGCATCATGGGTGACAAGATCAGCGCCCGCCAGGCCGTCATCAAGGTCGGCGTGCCCATCCTCCCCGGCACCAAGGAAGGTGTCCACGACGTCGATGAGGCCATCAAGGTCGCCAAGAAGATCGGGTTCCCGGTCATCATCAAGGCTACCGCCGGCGGCGGCGGGCGCGGCATGAAGATCGTCCACTCCCCGGCAGCGCTCCCCAACGCCTTCGCTACCGCCAGGGCCGAGGCCCAGTCCGGCTTCGGCAACCCCGAGGTCTACATCGAGCGCTACTGCGAGTCGCCGCGCCACGTCGAGATCCAGATCCTGGCCGACAAGCACGGCAACGTGGTGCACCTGGGCGAGCGTGACTGCTCGATCCAGCGCCGTCACCAGAAGGTCATCGAGGAGGCACCCTCCACCGTCACCACCCCGGAACTTCGCGCCCGCATGGGCGAGGCGGCGGTCGCGGCGGCCAAGGCGGTCAACTACTCGAGCGTCGGGACCATGGAGTTCCTGGTCGACAAGAACAACAACTTCTTCTTCATGGAGATGAACACCCGCGTGCAGGTCGAGCACCCGGTGACCGAGATGGTGACCGGCGTGGACGTGGTCAAGGAGCAGATCCGCTCCGCCTTCGGGCTGCCGCTGCGCTACAAGCAGGAAGACATCCAGATCAGGGGGCACGCCATCGAGTGCCGCATCAACGCCGAGGACTCGATAAAGTTCACCCCGTCTCCGGGCAAGATCACCGACTACCACACCCCCGGCGGTCTCGGTGTCAGGGTCGACTCCTTCGTCTACACGAACTACACGGTCCTCCCGCACTACGACTCCCTGATCGCCAAGCTGATCGTCCATGCCGACACCAGGGAAGAGGCCATCAGACGCATGGCGCGGGCGCTGGACGAGTACATCGTTGAAGGTATCAAGACGACAATCCCCTTCCACAAGAGGATCATGGCCAACAAGGACTTCATCGAAGGGAACATAGACACCGGCTTCATCGAAAGGCTGGTAATGGAGTAGCTATGGACTTCCCAGAAGAACTCAAGTACAGCAAGGAACATGTCTGGGTCCGCCTCGAAGGGGACCGTGCCGTCATCGGCATCACCGACTACGCCCAGACCGAGCTCGGGACCATCACCTCGGTCGAGCTCCCCGAGCCGGGCGACGATCTGGAGCAGGAGGATTCCTTCGGCTCCATCGAAGCCAGGAAGACCGTGGCGGAGCTCTATGCGCCGATCTCGGGCACGGTGCTGGAGGTGAACTCGGAACTCGGGAACACCCCGGAGTTCATCAACGACGATCCGTACGACGCGGGATGGCTGGTGCTCATCGAGGTCAGCGACCACGAGGAGGCCAACCTGCTCATGTCCTCCGAGGATTACGAAGAGTATGTTTCCGTCGCTGACGAGGATGAGGACTGAAATAGCAACCATTGATACTGTCACTGAAAAGGGCGAGATACTTTCTCGCCCTTTTCCATTGCAGCTTCGGTCACGGCTTCGGCCAGTTTAACCTTGATCTTGCGGCGCTCTTGTTATAGTCTGTGCTCCACAAATAGCACCATGAATCAGGATCTTAAGTGACAATCAGCATCGGACACATACAGTACGCCAACTGCACCCCCATCTTCACCGCACTCGCCGCCAATTTCGACTGCACCGGCTATCGCTTCGTGGACGGAGTTCCCGCGCGGCTAAACGCCATGCTCAGGTCCGGCGCCATCGATCTCAGTCCCTCCTCGTCGATCGAATACGCGCAGGCGCACGAGCAGTACTGCCTGCTGCCCGAGCTCTCCATCAGCGCCATCGGCCCGGTCAAGAGCGTCTTCCTCTTCTCCAGGGTCCCGGTCGAGGAGCTGGACGGCTGCGCCATCGGGCTGACCGCCGAATCAGACACCTCGGTCAATCTCCTCAAGGTGCTCCTGGCGAGGAAATACGGGTATGACAACAGCTTCGAGAGAACCTCGCTCCCGCTCGCGGAGGCCCTGACGCGTTACCCCGGACTCCTGCTGATCGGCGATGCCGCCCTCAAGGGGGCTGCGGCGCCGGGCTCCTGTCACGTCTACGATCTCGGGGAACTCTGGCATGACTTCACCGGGCTTCCCTTCGTCTTCGCCCTCTGGATCGTGAGGCGGGAGGCGGCCAGGGAGAAGTTCGCCGAGCTCTCGGCGCTTTGCCGGGACCTGATCGCCGCCAAGGAGCTCGCCTACCGGAGCTATCGCCAGATCGCGGAGAGCTCGATGGAGCGCGAGTGGCTGGGCGTGGACCAACTGGTCGATTACTGGCGCACCATCTCCTATGAACTGACCCCGGCCCACCTTGAAGGCGCCCGCTGCTTCTTCAGGCACGCCTATGAAATGGGGCTCATCCCGAGCCTCCCTGTGATCCGCTTCCTCGATGAGGAGGCCGCCTGAATGAGAGCCCGATGGCCAGAGAGCATGAGGTAGATTTCGACCGCGGCGACGGCTTTCCCCCCGACTTCGCCGGCAACCTGGAGGTCGTGGCGGGACACGCCCGATCGCCCGAGGTGGCGCACCTGGTGCGCGCACGGTGGTTCATCGTCTTCATCCTTTTTCTCTACGCCATCTACGCCGGCATCTGCTACTCCCTGAGCCGCTTCGGCTTCTTCCTCACCGAAAGGCAGACCTCCTTCCTCTTCCTCAGCCTCTGTGCGGTCATTGCCTACAATCTCGCCTACCAGGACCCCTCCAGCCGCCTCTCGCGCTTCAGATACGCCAACCACCTGCAGGTCTTCCTCGACCAGCTCCTGGTGACGGTGCTGATCCATTTCAGCGGCGGCGCCGAGAGCTGGGTCTGGACCCTCTACCTGGTCGTGGCCATGGAGGCGGTCTACCTCCTCAAGCGCCGGACGGAGGTCATTGCCGCCTGGTGTGCCGGCGGGCTCCTCTATGGCGTCTTACTTGCCTGCCAGCACGGCGCGGTAATCGCCCCGGTGGCCATGCCCTTCGTGGACCCGGTGACGAGCAACGACCCCATGTTCCTGGTGCTGCACTGGCTGTGGGTGGTGATCCTGAACGCCACGGTTTCCGCCATCGGCTTCAGCATCATGTCGGTGTCGAGAGGTGAGACCCTGCAGTTGAAGGAGAGCAGGCAGCGCCTCTTCGCCTTCCTGGAGCACGCCGATGATCTCATCCAGTTGAACAGGCCCGACGGCAGCTTCATTTACGCCAACCGTGCCTGGCTGAAGGTGATGGGATACGAAAAGCGGGAACTCGGCGGGCTCAACCTCTTCGATGTCCTGCACGAGGACTGCCGTTCGAGCTTCGGCCAAGATTTCCGCAAGGTCCTCGGGGCGGGGGAGAGTGGCAATATCGATGCGCTCTATCTGTCGCGGGATGGACGGGTCATCAACGTGGAGGGGTACCTCTCCTGCAGCCTCCGGAACCACACGCCCGATGCCGTGTGGGCGATCTCCCGCGACGTGACGCTCAAGAAGAGGGCGGACCAGGAGCTTTACCGGATGGCGCATCATGACGTGCTGACCAATCTCCCCAACCGGCAGCTCTTCATGGATCGCCTGCAGCAGCTGCGGGGGATGATGCTCCGGATGCGGCGGCAGCTGGCCGTGCTCTACCTGGACCTGGACCGCTTCAAGAACGTGAACGATACCCTTGGGCACGCCTTCGGGGACAAGCTTCTGCAGGAGGTGGCGCGCCGGTTGACGGCGTCGGTGCGGGAAACCGACACCGTGGCCAGGTTCGGGGGAGACGAGTTCGTGATCGTCCTCGGGAACCTGAAAGACGTTTCGGGTGCGGAGAAGGTGGCCCAGAAGATAGAGAGGGCCCTCAGCGCGCCCTACCACATCGATTCCCGGGAACTGCGGATGACCTCGAGCATCGGCATCAGCATGTTCCCGGAAGACGGCGGCGAGCTCGATGAGCTGGTGGAAAAGGCGGACCTGGCCCTGTACTGGGCCAAGGAAGACGGGCGGGGGTGTTACAGGATACACCGCGACGGGAAGAGGGGGGCTAGATCGCCCCTTCCCGCTTCTTCCTGAGATAGTCGGAGAGTATCTGGCCGTGGTCGAAGCAAAGCGGCTGCGGCAGGGCGTCGATCGGGAAGACAGCCACTCCGGCCGCATCGTCCCCGGCCTTCGGCGTCCCGGAAGCGGTGGCGACATAGACGGTGGAGATGTTATGGCTGCGCTTGTCGCGGGCAGGGTCGGAGTAGCAGCCGAGGAGGCGCAGGTCGCTGACCTCAAGCCCCGTCTCTTCCAGGCTCTCCCGATGGGCGGCCGTTTCCAGCGACTCGCCGTAGTCGACGAAGCCCCCCGGAATGGCCCAGCCGAAGGGCTCGTTCTTGCGCTCGATCAGCACGATCCCTTCGGGGAGTTCGATGATGACGTCCACGGTGGGGATGGGGTTGCGGTAGGCTCTGACCTTTTCACCGCACTTGGGGCAGGCGAGGTAATCGAAAGGCATGGGACACTCCTTGTATCATTACAGTACATGACAGCCGGGACGGCTACGGTACATGACTCCGGGACGGGGGGCGAATTGAGGCAGCCTGCTGAGGGATCCCCCTCCCGGGCCACCCCCTGCGGGGCGGGAACTTCCTGCCTGGTGTCGGCGAGAGCGGGGATGGAAGAGCCGGCGGGACAAAGATAACATCGATGTGATGGCGGTTCAACCGGGTATACGAGGATGAGGGGATCGGGCAAAAAAAAAGGAGGACCGGTGGGTCCTCCTTCTCAAGCGTTGCCGCTTCAGTCGACGGGTTACTTCTTCTTGCTCTTGGAGCCTGCAGCTTTTTTGGAGGCTTTGAGCGGGTTGATCTTGGCGTCGTCGGTCTTGATCTCGACCTTGACGTGGGTAGCGAAGTTGCAAAGGCCGGCGGTCCATTTCTTCTCGGGTGCCGGGTATGCGCCGCATACCTTGCCGATGGTCGAATCGACAATCCTTTCACATCCTTCGCAGTTCTCCACGATCAACTGGCAAGATCCTTCCGTAAAGACGCAACCCTGTTTTCCTGCGAAAGTACATTCGGCACCAGGAAGTACGGTTTGACATTGCATGTTTGAAGCCTCCTCTAATCCTTCGAAATTGTTGATAGAAGCTACTCTACCAATTTCGAAAGAATAATGTCAACTCTAAAACTTTGCAAGTTTTTGCATAGTACTTGACTCCCGAAACCAGATCGATTAATCTCTACCAATCTCGTCAAAGCTGCTCTGCGTGCGGGTTTAACGGTTCTGAAGGCGCCCATCGGGGCGCCTACCACCCGCCATGCGGGCGGCTTTGTTATCTTCTAATCCGGGAGGCTTTTTTTATGCAGCGTATTACCTTCGGCACCTCTGGCTGGCGCGGCATCATGTGCGAGGATTTCATCTTCGAAAACGTCAAGGTCGTCACCCAGGCCATCGCCGACAACGTCAAGGCCTCCGGCGAGTCGGAGAAGGGCATCATCGTAGGCTACGACTCCCGCTTCATGGGCGAAGCATTCGCGCGCGAGTCCGTCGCGGTCCTCACCGGCGCGGGGATCAAGGCCTTCCTCTGTGTCCGGGACACCCCGACTCCGGTCATCTCCTTCGAGATCCTGCGCCGCGGCACCGCCGGCGCCATCAACTTCACCGCCAGCCACAATCCTCCCGAGTACAACGGCATCAAGTGGTCCCCGTCTTCGGGCGGTCCCGCCCTCCCCGAGACCACCCGCGACATCGAGCGGCGCGCCAACGAGATGGCGGGAGAGGTCTGCTACAAGGAGCTCTCCCTCGAGGAGGCCAAGCAAAGGGGGCTATTGGAGGAGATCGATCCGATGCAGGCTTATCTGGACGACCTCGCGAACAAGGTCGATTTCAAGGAGATCGCCAAGGTCGGCACCATCGCCGTCAATCCTCTTTACGGCACGGCCCGCGGCTACCTGGCGGAGCCCCTGAAGGCCCACGGGGTGCAGGTGGTGCAGATGAACGCCAACCGTGATCCCTACTTCGGCGGATTTCCTCCGGAGCCTTCCGAGAAGTACATCCAGGATTTCATCAAGCTGGTGCAGCAGGACCCCGAGATCAAGCTGGGGATCGCCACCGACGGTGACGCCGACCGCTTCGGCATCGTCGACCGCGACGGCAGCTTCATCGAGCCCAATTATATAATAGCGCTGCTCCTGGACTACCTGGTAAGGGTCAAGGGGATGACCGGCGGGGTCGGGCGCAGCGTCGCCACCTCGCACCTCATCGATGCCGTTGCCAAGAAGCACGACATCAGGGTCTACGAGACACCGGTCGGATTCAAATACATCGGAGAACTGATCGGGCAGGACAAGATCATCATCGGCGGAGAGGAGAGCGCGGGGCTCACCATCAAGGGGCACGTTCCCGAGAAGGACGGCATCCTGGCCTGCCTGCTGGTGGCCGAGATGGTGGCGCACGAAGGGCTGTCCGTGAAGGAGTTGCTTGAGCGGCTGTACAGCCAGGTCGGTCGCTACCTGACCAGGCGCGTGAACCTCACCCTCTCACCGGAACTCGAGTCGGCGTTCCCCGAGCGGATCGCCGCCACCCCCACGAGCTTTGCCGGAGTGTCGGTGAAGGAGCGGATCACCGTTGACGGCAACAAGTTCATCCTGGAAGACGGCAGCTGGCTTCTCTTCCGCAAGTCCGGGACCGAGCCGGTGGTGAGGCTTTACGCCGAAGCCTCGAGCGAGGATCGCCTGCAGGCACTGGTGCAGGCGGGGCGGGAGTTCATCGTCGGGAAAGGGTAGAACCTTTTTACCACAGAGCGTCACAGAGGGGGCTCAGAAGGGACACAGAGGGAAACCGCAACCTTTTCTGGTCGGGACAGCCCGATTCAAGAAGAGCAGCACCTATTGTTAAAGACCAGGGCGGCCGAAACATGTGGCCGCCCTTTTTGCCGCCGCGTGTTAGGTCTTTGCCTTATCTCTTTCCCTTCCCAATCTTCCTTCGAAACTGCTCCCTCTCCCCATGGGAGAGAACTGGGGTAAGGGTAAGTGCCACGGAGATACGGGCTTCCCTCACCCCGACCCTCTCCCGGAGGGCGAGGGGGAGCTTGAAAAGTGGAGAAATGGGCAGGTGCAAGCTAACCGGACACCGCTGCCCCCCTGTCCCCCCTTTGCAAAGGGGGGGCGCCAGGATCACTGGCATCCTTGAAGATGGTGCCGTTGCGCGAGGCGCGATGCAACATGGTGTGTGCCGCTCCGGGAGGCAACGATGCAACTGGATGAGTCACTCCGACCTCTTCCTGCCTTTGTGGTTGCTCGCGGCTCGGCAACGCTTTCGCAACGACTTCCTACCTATAATCAGCCCCTTCCCTGCTCCCTCTCAAGCCGGCTTGCGGACGCTCCAGCCAGGATGAAAAACGGATCGCGAATTGCATCGTGGATTGACTTTGGTCAAATAAGCAGCGATACCTGAGCGCAGCGCTGTATTATGGGGAAGTTTTGGGGTTCATTTTCTACCAGCTTTGCGCTATGATACCGGCACTATCTTACGAGGAGGGTCTATGTGGGACTATACAGATAAGGTGAAAGATCATTTCCTCAACCCGAGGAATGTTGGCGAGATACAGGATGCGGATGCGGTAGGCGAGGTCGGAAGCCTGGCCTGCGGCGACGCACTGAAGCTTTTCATAAAGCTGGATGAGAAGAAGGAACGCATCGTTGACGCCAAGTTCCAGACCTTTGGCTGCGGCAGCGCCATCGCTTCGTCCTCGGCGCTGACGGAAATGGTGAAGGGAAAGACGCTCGACGAGGCGCTGCAGGTGACCAACCAGGAGATCGCCGACTTTCTGGGCGGCCTTCCGGAAGAGAAGATGCACTGCTCGGTCATGGGGCAGGAAGCGCTTGAAGCTGCCATCGCCAAGTACCGCGGCGTCGAGGCTCCCAAGCACGGCCACGGCCACGATCATGTGGAGGCGGAGGGGGAGATCGTCTGCAAGTGCTTCGGCCTTACCGACGTCTTTCTCAAAAAGGTGATCGCTTCCAACAAGCTGCACACCGCCGAGCAGGTTACCCACTTCACCAAGGCCGGCGGAGCCTGTGGCGGCTGCATTCCCAGGATCAAGGAACTGATCGCCGAGGTGATGGGCGAGGAGAAGAAGAAAGTTGCCTCAACGGAAAAACCGGCGAAGCTCACCAACCTGAAGAAGATGCAGCTCATCCAGGAGGTGCTGGAGAATGAAGTCCGTCCGCAGCTCTGGGCTGACGGCGGGGACCTGGAGCTGATCGATATCGACGGCCCCAACGTCCAGGTCGCCTTCCGCAAAGCCTGCGCCGGGTGCGCCTCCTCCGGATATACGGCCAAATTCGTAGAGCAGAAGCTGCGCGAAATGGTGTCCGAGGATATCAACGTGCAGGAGGTTCAGGGATGAAAGAGATCTATCTCGACAACAACGCCACCACCAAGGTCGATGAGCTGGTTTTCGAGGAGATGCGCCCCTATTTCTGTGAGCTCTATGGTAACCCGAGCTCCATGCATTTCTTTGGAGGGCAGGTCCAGAAGAAGGTCGACGAGGCGCGCAACCGGGTGGCGGCCCTTCTTGGCGCTCATCCCGACGAGATCGTCTTTACTGCCTGCGGCACCGAAAGCGACAACGCAGCCATCCGGTCGGCTCTCGAGGTATTTCCCGAGAAGCGGCACATCATCACCAGCCGCGTAGAGCATCCGGCGGTGCTGACCCAGTGCCGCAACCTGACCAAGCGCGGCTACAGGGTAACCGAGCTCAACGTGGACGGCGACGGGCGCCTCGACCTGGCCGAGCTGGAGCGGTTTCTGGATGATGACACCGCCCTGGTCACCCTCATGTACGCCAACAACGAAACGGGCGTCATCTTCCCGATCGAGGAAGCCGCCACGATGGTCAAGGCGAAGGGCGCTATCTTCCACACCGACGCCGTTCAGGCAGTAGGGAAGATCCCCCTCAACATGGCCGAATCCGCCATCGACATGCTCTCCATCTCCGGTCACAAGCTGCACGCACCGAAAGGGGTCGGCGTCCTGTACGTAAGGCGCGGCACCCCGTTCCGCCCGCTGCTGGTCGGCGGCCACCAGGAGCGCGGGCGCCGGGCCGGCACTGAAAACACCGCATCGATCATAGCCATGGGCAAGGCCTGCGAGCTGGCCATGCAGCACATGGGAGACGAGAACGGGCGCGTGCGCGAGATGCGCGACAGGCTGCAGAGGGAGCTGACCTCGCTCATCCCCAACACCAGGATCAACGGCGGCGGCGCCGACAGGCTCCCCAACACCCTCTCGATCGCCATGGAGTTCGTGGAAGGCGAGGGCATCCTGCTCCTTCTCTCCGAGCATGGCATCTGCGCCTCCTCCGGCAGCGCCTGCACCTCGGGATCGCTCGAGCCGTCCCACGTTCTGCGCGCCATGGGGGTGCCGTTCACCTGCGCCCACGGCTCCATCCGCTTCTCGCTTTCGCGCTTCACCACCGATGCCGAGATCGACACCGTCATCAAAGAACTTCCCCCGATCATCCACCGCCTGCGCGAGATGTCCCCTTTCGGTCGGGAGTTCCTCGGCAAGCAGTAGTTATTGTAGTAAATACGGCATAACAGAAGGGGGTGGGCCCGGCGGCTCACCCCCTTCTTGTGTGGTGCCAATTGTGAACTCGGCTTGCCTCTCGACCTTTGACCAGTGGTGGAATATCGGATGTTGCATTAGAGACCTCAAATAGGGCAGGTGCTGGAGGATTTGAGGTACCTTCCAAGAGGTTCGAATCTCCCATCGGGCTTAACCGGCTGATTTGCAGTGGATTTGGAAGTTGGTACACAGAATGCTATGAAGAGGGTGAGGCAATAAAAAACAACTGATGAAGGAGGAGTTAACGATGAAAAAGGTTCTTTCCATTATCACCGCAAGCCTTGTAGCCGTCGCCTTCGCCGCCCTGGTATCGGCCGCCGAGACCACAACGACCACCACCACGACCGAGCCTGGCGCGACCGCTCCGGCAGGCGAAACCAAGGCGGAGACCAAGGCCCCCGCGAAGCACAAAAAGCACGCCAAGAAAAAACACCACAAGAAAGCAGAAAAGAAGGTAATGAAGAAAGAGACGACAACTACGACTACGACAGAAACGGCGCCGGCACCTCCAGCCAAATAGGGGCGCTCATTCCTTCAGGACGACAAAAGGCCGCATCGCTTTGATGTGGCCTTTTCAGTTTCTTTCGTGGGTAGGGTGTCAAATGAAGCCCAAGTCAACACGCCTGCCAAAAACCCTGGCTATCTTTTCGAGGGTCTTTATCGTCGGATTGGCTTTTCTCGGATTTTCCAGCCGCTGGTATACCTGGTAGGCAATGTTCAGCTCTTTGGCGACTTCCATTTGCGATCTGTCCGCCCGCAGTGCCCGAAGCATGATTGCCACTGCAATATGCGGTGCCACCGGGATGCGATGCACGCTTCTCCCTGAAACACGAGACGGCTCGGGAATCCGGAAATTCCTTTCGAAGTCAGACTCGAGACACCCGTTGAGGGCTTCTTCTGCATTGGCAAGGGCCTCGTCAACGGTTGTCCCATAGGTGACGACGTTGTCCAGGTCAGGAAACGTCACGATATACCCATCGCTCTCTTTTTTAATCCGAGCTGCATATGCAAGCATCCGTTTATTCCTTTAGTCGGGATTGTTTGAGGATCGCGTTGACCAGACCCTTCGGCAGGTCGGCTTTGCCATGAACCGGGACAGGAATGGAGCGGCAACCTTCCCTGACCATGATGTGGTGGCTGCCGGAAATGCGGTCAACCTGCAGCACCCTGCTTCTTCCAGGAGCTTTAGGAGCTGTTTCCCCGTCATGGACGATCATATACAACATATAAGGTGTATGTCAATCCGCATAAAAGAAAAGCAGCCCTCATAGCGAGAGCTGCTGATCGAAGAGAATCATCACATTACTCCCCCTGATACCTCCTCCACAACTCCAGTCCGCTGTAGGACTCCTCAAAGCCGAATTCCCTAAGCGCTTTCAGATACTGTGAAGAGGTCGCGTTCCCGCCATTGATCCTTTCTACCGATATCCGCTTCAAGGGGTTGAAATCCCTGCCCAGCAGCACCTTGAAGAACGAGAGATAGTCAGTGAGCCTGGGGTCGTCGGGCTCTGCTTTTATCTCCAAATCCTTTCCGTACCTTCTGGAAACCACCACCAAGCGGATGCCGTGATAGACGAGATGGGTGGACGGGAGCCGCGCCGGGAGCCTCTCCCGCAGGCCCTCCAAACCGCTGCCGCACATGGAG
The DNA here is from genome assembly GCF_056994735.1 of Geomonas sp. Taxonomy (NCBI): domain Bacteria; kingdom Pseudomonadati; phylum Thermodesulfobacteriota; class Desulfuromonadia; order Geobacterales; family Geobacteraceae; genus Geomonas; species Geomonas sp. The sequence continues at coordinate 740 of NZ_JBXKJL010000303.1, read as the reverse complement.
GCGGGATCGGTGGCATTGACCCAGTAAAGCATCTCCTCCGGGAGCCCCTTTTCCAACAGCCGGTAGGCCTCGTGGGATACGAACTGCAGGCCCGGCAGCCCCGAGAAGAAGCTCCCGGAGAGGACCTCCCCGGACATCTCCATGATCCGCAGGGTCCGGAAAAGCCGCGCCCACTGCATGGGCGGGAGCTCCCTCGTCAGCAGTTCTTTGAACAGAATTCCGTACCGCTCCAGCAGCACCCGCACCCTGTCCTTGTTCCGTTCTTCCCTTTCCAGTACCTCCGTCGCCGCCTGCACGGGCGGAAGGAGATACCAGTTGCCGGCGCCGACTTGGCCGCGGTTCCAGCGTGTCGCCATCGGCTGGCGGCGCGGATCCCTTCTAGGTTCGGCTTCCTTATCCGCGAACCTGGTGAGTATCCCTTTCCGGACCGCGACGAAAGAGTCATTGGTGACTTTGCTCCGCCAGGCCAGCTTCCATAGTGTCGCCTTCACCTTCTCGGATGAAAGCGCCGAGTGTAGCCCTATAGCCGCCACACTGTAGCGGCCGATCGGATCCGGGATCAGGGCAGCTATCATCTCTGCGTCGGCATCGTCGGCTGATTCGTCCGGATTGAGGAAGAGATCGAGATCCTCGGGAAAGGCGAATGAGACCTTCCTCTGGCCGCAGCCGAACCAGAGGAGATCGCTGCTCTGCATCAGGCTGTCAAGCCACGGGTTGAGGTATGGCTGGAGGCGCGCCGG
>NZ_JBXKJL010000302.1:0-2694 GCF_056994735.1 Geomonas sp. | reverse complement strand
GAGCTGTCCGGCTGGGGGCCGGCGGCCCGCACCCTGTCGCGGGTGATCCGGCTGTGCCTGCGCTTCGGCGTCGGCCCGGTCTTCATCCCGAAATGGGAGCCCCAGTTCAACGGCGGGGTGGAGAACTTCAACGGCTGGTTCCAGCCCCGGCTGTTCGACCGGCGTTACACGAGGCCGGGCGCCCTGCGTCGCGAACTGACGCGGCTGCAGGAGGCCGTCAACACGCAGCACGTCCACCCGCGGCTCGGGGGTAAGACCCCGGCGCAGCACCGCCGGGGGCTGCGGCTGCGGAAGCTGCCCGCGAACTTCGCGGTGCCGACGGGACGCCAGAAGCTGGCGGCCGGGCGCGTGACCTTCATCCGGCGGGTGAGTCCGGCCGGGACGGTGAGCGTGCTCAGCCAGTCGTACCGGGTGGGCAAGCGGCATCGGGGCCTGTACCTGCGACCGGTGATGGACACCGGGCGTGGGAGGCTGACGGCGTACCTGAACGGCCGCGTGCTGAAGCGCTGGCCCTACAAGTTGCTGAACGATTAACCGACACCTGAACACGCGGCTGCTGGCGGTTCCCGCAGACATTCAGGGGGGTAATGCGTTGGCGGAAGAAAGACCCTCCGGACTTAGCGATGCGTTGGCGGATCGCAAGTTGAAAAAGGAAATCGCCTGACTCGGGCCGGTCGCCGCGGGAGGCGTCCGCCAAGTCTACGTCAAGTGCGGCAAGCCTGACTGTCGCTGCGCCAACAACCCGGCTAAGGAACGCAGATTCAATAACTTCCCGATCTCATGAGCCGCTCGGAATCACCCGGTAGTTCCACTTCGGGAGGATCTCATCGAACATGATCTTCATGGTCTCCTTGAACCCTTCCGCATACTTCCGACCGGTCTGGTACACCTTGTCGAGGATCTCCACCGTCACCCGCAATCCTGTGCTCGTCTTCGCTTCCTCCATCAGCCCCTTCACCAACTCGACGCTCTCGAAGATCACCCCTTGGCAAGCCCGCGCCAGGTGCGGGAACAGCCGGTGCTCGATCGGGTTGTACTTCGACGTATAAGGCGGGTAATGCGCCACCCGGATCTCGATCCCGATCCGATCGACCAACCGCTGCAAGTCCTCCTTGAACAGGTACTGGCTGGCGCTGTTGCTCCCGCCACCGTCGCACAGCAGAAGGATCGAGGTCGCCCGGGGGTAGAGCATTCGGCCCCGGCTCTCCCACCACCGCTCGATGCTGTCGCAGGCGAACTCGCTGGTGTCGTGGCTGATGCCCAGGTTCACGTGACCGTCGTTCCGCTTCACGTCATACAACCCGTGCGGGATGATCACGTCCGAGGCGGCGCTGGGGAAGTCATGATCGAACGTCTCGATCGTCTCCTGGGTGTAGAGGCGGCCCTCCCGGTAGAAGTTGCCCACCAACTCCTTCTTCTTCGTGTCGATGCTCAGGATCGGGTTGTCGGACTCCAGATACTCCCGCTTGAGCCGGGCGATGTTCTCGAACTGCCGGTTGCGGTCGGCATGCTGCCCCATCGAGAGGGACTTGCGGGCCTTCCGCTTGATGTAGCGGTGCTTGCGGAGCAGTTGCTTGACCACGGTGACACTGACCGGTGTACCCGCCTCGGCCAACCGCTCGGCGATCTGGTCCAATGTCAGGTTGGTCCACGTCACGTCCGGGCGCATCGGGTCACCGGCGGTGTAGTCCTTCACCGCTCGCAAGAAGTTCTCCTCCAGATGCGGCACGATGTCTATGCACCGTTTGCGTCCACCCCCCTTTTGCGCACTCGGTCGCCGAGGTCATCGGGCAGGTGTCCCAAATCCTGCTGCCCGTGGCGGATGGTCTTGGGGTCACAGCCGAGCACGGTGGCGATGTATTCGCCGCCCCCGTGCCCGAGCTTGGCGACTTCGATGGCGGCGTAGCGGCGTCGGTCCTTCTCGGAGAGCGAGTCGTAGAACGAGCGCATCGCCTGTTCGATCTCAGGGCTGAAGGGCATGGCAGGATCACCTCGGGACCGGCTCTTCGTTCGATCCCGTGGTTATACAGGACCATACAGCAGGTCGGGAAGTTGTTGAATCTCCAGTCCTAAGCCCCTACGTTTCGGCCGCTGGCAGCACGTAACATGCTTTACTAAAAGACCTTACGATGACGTTTCGTGAACCATGAAAACTTACTTCATTTTCGACTAATACGGACAACAAAATGGACTGACTTTCGTAGTCCATATATGTACATAAAAGTGATAATCAACGTTTTCTTCGAATCTTGGCTCACGCAAGAGGCTTGAAATCAGGCTTGGAATGGAATCGGACCTGTTTGGCGGGCAAAACAAGGGGCAAACACCTTAGAGTCTATTTCAGCAGCAATCTGGCGGTACCCGCCCTCGGGCTCGGCGAGTCGATGATGTCCGGAGCGCGGCCCTTTCCCTGGTGGAACGGATATCGGCGTGCCCGGCGAGTTCCGAGGCCCGCTCGGAGTTGCGGCAGCAATTGGCCTCAACCTTCGGGCGGTTCACGGTCGATCACTGGGGGGTAGGCCTCCTAATACCCCGCACGGCGCCTCGGCGGCAGTCCCGATCATTGCCTCGGACCTGCCGGGCCCTCGCCAAGGGCAGGGATCGTTACGGCTCATCAGCAACCAGGCGGACCATCTCCCTAGGGAAGTGACTTCCGGAGCCGAGGGCCCGCTCGGAGCGCTCACCTCTTGAGGG
>NZ_JBXKJL010000301.1:0-18389 GCF_056994735.1 Geomonas sp. | reverse complement strand
CGAATGAGCGGAACACTCGACCTAGGCCCAGTTCACCACCCGACCCGGATATATCTAAAAAAATGCAGGGGCGAATGATTATTCGCCCTTTTTTGTGCCTGAAAGAGAGATTGCCAGGACTGCGAGGCCGGCGAAGAGAACGGGGATGCCACAGAGGGCTGTGATGGACAGGCGCTCGCCCAGAAGGAGTATCCCAAGGAGAGCGGCGGTGAGAGGTTCCACCAGGGACAGGGTTACCGCCGTCGCCACCGGGACACGGGTCAACCCCCTGACGAAGAGCCAGTATGAAAGTGCGGTGACGATGACCCCGAGGTACAGGATGACTGCGATACCTTTGGGTGCCGCCATCCAGTGCAGGTCTGAGCTTATGAGTAGAGGTGAGAGCAGGACCGCGCCGATGCAGAAGACAACGGCCATCACCGCATCGGGTGTACGACCAGCCAACAAGCCTTTGATCGCAATAGTATAGCTGGCATATGAGGCTCCGGCGCCAAGCGCCAGTAGTATCCCAAGAGGATCAACAGCTATCCCCCCTCCCCCGCCAACGAGAAGCGCACACCCCACGATCGCTAAGACCGTGGCAACGACCCAACTCCTGCCCGGTCTCTCACCCCTGAAGATAAACCCAAGGATCCCTGCTACCACCGGCGAGCTGCCGATTCCGGCCAAAGTTCCGATTGCCACACCTGTCCTGCTGACGGCAGCGAAGAAGCAGAGCTGATACGAGGCGACGCAGGCGCCTGCCACGATGGAGGGGACGATGGGCCACCTGCCCGCGCCGAAGCCGCCCCTGATCAAGGCCAGCACCAGCAGGGTCGCACCTCCGATCACAAGACGAATGGCCCCGATGCTGACCGGAGTCGCCCCTGCGGGCGCCAGGGCCTGCGTAGTCCCGGTGGTCCCCCAGAGGATACCAGCCGCCAGCACAGAGAGAGCGCCGGTCAGGTGTGATGCTCGCGGCGTCTCGGTCACAGCAGGCATGGCATTTTCCCGGGATGATTCCATAGACGGTTCAGTACGATGCCCCCTCCCCTTGAGGGAGGGGGCTAGGGGGGGTGGGTTCGACAGGCTCAGGGTGAACGGAAGGTCGGGCAGAGCCCGTGGAAGCACGTTTAAACATACCTGCTCTCGAGGGCCTGCCATAGTAGGGTAAGGGGTGGAAAGAGGATCGGGCTGTGGGCTGTCCAGCTAGCTGTGCTCGCGGGTGGCGTGGAAGGTCAGATCCTTCCAGTTCTCCATGGTGTTGTCCAGCCGCCATTGGCTTCCGGCGAGATAGGCAAGATTCCCCTCCCCATCCTGGTACAGGCTCATCGCCTCTCTCTTCTGGAACTCGTCGAGCCTTTTGCGATCGCCTGTGACCCAACGGGCGGTCACGTAGGAGACGGGCTCATAAACCGCCTTCACCCCGTATTCATGCTCCAACCGGTGCATGACCACGTCGAACTGCAGCATGCCGACCGCGCCCACGATCCAGTCCGCTCCCATGAGCGGCCTGAAGACCTGGGTGGTTCCCTCCTCCGCCAGTTGGACCAAACCCTTCTCCAGGGCCTTGGACTTGAGCGGGTTCAGGATCCTGACCTTGCGGAAGTGCTCCGGAGCGAAGTTCGGGATGCCCGTGTACTTGAGATCCTCGCCTTGGGTGAAGGTATCCCCGATCTTGATGGTGCCGTGGTTGTGAATACCGATGATGTCGCCGGCATAAGCCTCATCGACGTTGGTCCGGTCCTGGGCCATGAAGATGGTGGCATTGGCGATCTGCACCTCGCGCCCCAGCCGCAGGTGCTTGACCTTCATGCCTCGCACGAACTTGCCGGAGCAGATCCTGAAGAAGGCTATCCTGTCGCGGTGAGCCGGGTCCATATTCGCCTGAATCTTGAAGGTGAACCCGGTGAAGGCCTCTTCGTAGGGGGATACGGTCCGGGTGGTGGCTTCGCGCGGCAGCGGGGAGGGTGCGTGCTCCACGAATGAGTCGAGCAGTTGCTGCACGCCGAAGGTATTGATGGCGCTGCCGAAGAAGACCGGCGTCTGGCGACCGGCTAGGTAGGCCTCTATGTCAAATGGATGGGCGGCGCCTTCCAGGAGCTCGACATCCGCCCGCAATTCGTCCACCTGGCTCCCCAGAAGCTCGTCCAGTTTCGGATCGTCGAGCCCCTTGACCGTGACGACCTCTCCGACGCCATGGTCTGCGGACGGGTCGTAGAAGGTGATCTCCTTGGTGTAGAGATGGTAGGTGCCGCGGAAGCGTTTCCCCATGCCGATGGGCCAGGTCATAGGCGCGCACTGGATCTTCAAGGTGCTCTCGATATCGTCCAGGAGGTCGAGCGGCTCGCGTCCCTCGCGGTCCAGCTTGTTTATGAAGGTCATGATCGGGGTGTGGCGCAGCCGGCAGACCTCGAGGAGTTTCTTGGTCTGGCTCTCCACGCCCTTGACGGAGTCGATCACCATCAGTACCGAGTCGACGGCGGTCAGTGTGCGGTAAGTATCTTCCGAGAAGTCGTTATGACCGGGGGTATCGAGGAGGTTGATCTCGAAGTTGCGGTAGCTGAACTTCATGACCGAGGAGGTGACGGAAATGCCGCGTTGCTTCTCCATCTCCATCCAGTCGCTCGTTGCGTGGCGTGCCGATTTTCTGGCCCGGACCTCACCGGCCTGCTGGATGGCGCCTCCGAAAAGAAGCAGTTTTTCCGTGATGGTGGTCTTTCCTGCGTCGGGGTGGCTGATGATTGCGAAGGTACGCCTCTTTTCAATCTCCTGCTCGTTGTGCCGCATCTACAAAAACTCCCGTATTAAAACTCTGGACAAAAGAAAAGCGAAGAGGGTATCTTCGCCGGATCTGAATAATAAGGTATTATATTGCACGGTCGATACAAAAGGGCAATCATTTTTTTAGGGTGCACGGATGAACGATCTGTACCAAAAGGTAGAGCTGGCCGGTGAAGAGCAGGACGCGGCGGAGATCTTGGCTACTCTCTCCGCCATCAGGGAAGGACGGCTTAAGAACGACATCAAGCTGCTGAACTTCTACAGGGAAATCCCCGTCAGCTACGAAGCCGAAGTTTTGACGGTGGAGCCCACCTCGGCAGAGCTGCAGGTGCACCAGATCCAGGCCGTGGTGATCTCCTTCGAAAAGATAACCGTGCTGAAGAGCAGTCATTTCCGCAGGAATGTGGTGGCGAAGGTCAATTATGTGAACGTGGAGAAGTCGAGGATCGTGCTGTCGCAGTTCAGCTACGCGGTAGTGCGGGCCGAGCGCAGGATGTCGGTCCGGGTGGAGCTGACCGATCCCATCTACGCCTCCTTCACCTCCGAGGCAGGATCCGTCAGCGGCAAGCTCAACGACATGTCGCTCACCGGCATCTCCATCAACGTCCATGAAGCCCCCGCCGTAGAAGAAAGTCAAAAGGGTGAACTCGCGGTTACCCTTCCCATTGGCACGATCACGGTGCCGGCCTCATTGCTCAAGATTCTGACTGTCGAAGAAGATTTTCGCCTGGTTTTCGAGATCGAGGTCACCCGAAGCACCGAGCTCAGCATCTCGCAATATCTCTTCCGGCGCCAGGTGGAGATCATCAAGGAACTGAAGGACCACCCAGGCATCAACCCCGAGTAAATCATGTTGTTCGACAGCCACTGCCACCTCGACGACCCGCGCCTTTCGCCCCTGCTCCCCGGGATCCTCGCCGAGGCGGAGGCTGCCGGCGTCTGCGGCTTCCTGGTCCCCGGAGTTCATCCCTCCGCATGGCAGGGGATTGCCGCCCTCTCCAGAACCTTCCCTCAAGTCATCCCGGCCTTTGGTCTGCATCCGATGCACGCGAACCTCCTCGACTCCGGGCTCTTGTCAGAACTTCGACACCTTTCCCGTCTTGCCGCAGCCATCGGGGAGATCGGCCTCGATTACGCCCCTTCCGCGCCAGATCGCGAGGTACAAAAGGGGGCTTTTCGGGCGCAACTTTCAATCGCCCGCGAGGCCGGGCTCCCGGTGCTCATACATTGTCGCAAGGCGTTCAGCGACCTCTTGATGATACTCGAGGAGGAAGGGGTGGAAAAGATAGCCGGAGTGATGCATGCCTTTTCCGGGAGCCCCGAGACCGCGACGGAATGCATCCGTTTGGGCCTGCACATTTCCCTTGCCGGGACCGTTACCTACGGGAACGCCGTGCGACCCCTTGCGGTGGCCGCGTCGGTCCCGCTGGAGCGGCTTCTTCTCGAAACAGATGCTCCTGATCTCCCCCCCGAGCCTTTCCGCGGGGAACTAAACCGCCCCTCCCACCTCGTTGTTACAGCCAGTCATGTCGCTGCCATCAAAGGGGTGTCGGTAGAGGAACTGGGACGGATAACGACGGCCAATGCCGCCCGCCTCTTCCGGCTGGGGGAGGACCTCCGGTGGACGCAGCCTTCCTCCCCTCTTCATTGACCTTCACTGGCCCTTCGATACAATTTAATAAAAGGGTTGATTCATCAGCCGACGGAGGTGCAGCCATGGGGAAACAATACACACTGCAGGAGGCGTTGAAGCTGGCAATCCAGACCGAGAAGGAGAGCATGGACTTCTATCGGCGGGCTGCTTCAATAACCGCGGACGAGAGATCGAAGAAAGTTTTCAATCTGCTGGCCGAGGAGGAGATCGGGCATCTGAAGGCCTTCTTTGATCATTACAAGGGAGGGGACCTGGGAGACCTGCAAGGCTACCTGCAGACCCCGCCCGACAAAACCTCCGCCACCCACCAGGCTCTTGAGCGGGCCCTGGCCGAGGACGTCCATGAACAGAAGGCCCTGGAGATCGCTCTCGCGGAGGAAAAAGCGACCATCGAACTGTACACGGTTATGGCCCAGGACATGTCGGACCCCCAGGTGAAACGGGTCTTCGAGACCGTGGTGCGTGAGACCCAGGGGCACCACGACATGATCGAGGACGAGTACATGCGGGTCATGACCATGGTGAGCGAGTCTGATCAGAACATCTATGTAAGGGAGTGATCGAGGACTGACGGCTGTGGCCTTCTGGCACACCTCCGGAAAAGACGAAAGCCTCCCCACCCGTCAAGGGTGCGGAGGCTTTTTGGTTTCAGAGGTGCTCGCTGGTGAGGCTGCGAGCCCCGCGGCACCTCAACAGGTGCGAGAGTAGGGGAATACTTGTTCGCCCCTACGAATGATCGGGTGGCAATATTTCAGGAGCGGAGGGTGAGGCGGCCAGGAAGAACTTACGCCGCGTACTGCGAGTAGTAACCTTTGACCTTACCGAGGTACGCCCTGGTTTCGCGGGGGAGGCGATCGGTGCCGTGGCGGTCGACGTTGCCGGGGCCCCAGTTGTAGGCAGCCAGGGCCTCGTCGACGTTCCCGTAACGGTTGAGCATGTCCTTGAAGAACCTAGTCCCGGCCATCACGTTCTGCTCGGCGTTGTAGGGATCCGTCACCCCCAGGCCTCTCGCCGTCGAAGGCATCAGCTGCATCAGCCCCTGCGCCCCGACCGAGGAAACGGCGCGGGGATTGAAGTCGCTCTCGGCCTTGATGATGGCCTTGATCAGCCCGCCATCGATACCGTAGCGCTTCGAGGCCTTCTGGATGATGGCTTCCAGGCCGGAGGCTTTTCCATCATCGGCAGGGGGTTCGGCTGCGCAGACACTATCGGCAGCATCCGCATCGCCGGCTACCCCGCCGACCGCCTGAGAAGATTGCGGGAGTTGCTCGAGGAACTTGTCCAGCACCCCCTGTACGCCCATGGAGCGCGCTGCGGCGGCCTTATGGTCGTCATCGCCGAGGCTGATGGCGGAACTCAGCATCTTCAGGCGCAGTATCTCGGCCGCCGTGGTGGCGGAAACGGGTTCCGACTGCGCTGAACCGTCGAGGACTTCCTGAAACTGCGTCCCCGGGGCCGCTGTCGGAGCACCCGGTTTCTTCGCCGTTGCCAGATTCTGTGCTGCCGCTACCGGATCTATCGACATTTCTGATACCTTCTCGCTAAGTGCCTGTCGCGTCGTATACCAGCTTCTTCTTTTTCAGCTTTTCTATCAGGGTGGTCCGCTTGAGGTTGAGGAGTTCGGCCGCTTCTTTCTTGTTACCCCGGCTTTTCTGCAGGGCCTGAAGAATCAGCCGGTTCTCGAATTCCTCGACCGCGCTGTTCAGGCAGAAGCCGTCCTCCGGCAAGGTAATCTGCTCGCCCCGGGCTACCGATACCCGCCCGCCGCGGTATTTCTCCGGCAGATCGTTGACGTTGATGGTGCCGGAGCCCTTGATGATCACCAGGCGCTCGACCAGGTTCTCCAACTCGCGCACGTTCCCCGGCCATTCGTAGTGTGTCAGGATCTCCATCACCTGCTTGTCGAATCCCAGCACCTTGCGCTGCTTGGTCTTGTTGAACTTCTCCAGGAAGGTGTTCAGGAGAAGCACGATGTCAGTGCCGCGCTCTCGCAGCGGCGGCAGCGTGATCGGGATCACGGAGAGCCGGTAGTAGAGGTCCTCCCTGAAGGCCTTCGATACCACCATCTGGTCCAGGTTCTGGTTGGTCGCCGCTATGATCCTGACGTCGACCTTCTTGGTCCGGGTGGCACCGACCGGCTCCACTTCCCGGTTCTGAAGCACCCGCAGGAGCTTGACCTGCAGGTTGGCCTTCATGTCCCCGATCTCGTCAAGGAAGAGGGTCCCCTTGTCAGCCATCTCGAAGCGGCCGACGCGGGTGGCAACGGCCCCGGTGAAGGACCCCTTGACGTGGCCGAAGAGCTCGCTCTCCAGGAGTTCGTCCGGGATGGCTGCGCAGTTGACGGCGACGAAGTTCTTGTCGGCCCGATTGGAGAGATCGTGGATGGCCCGGGCCACCAACTCCTTCCCGGTCCCCGACTCACCCTGGATCAGCACGGTGGAGTCGGAGGTCGCCACCTTCTCCACCATCTCGAAGAGCGAGAGCATCTTTTCACTCTCTCCGATGATGTTGTTCAGCAACGCCCTGTTCTTTATGCATGGTTTGGACCGAAAACTCTTGCTCTGCAGCGCTTGGTGTTCGAGCCCCCTTTTCACGTGGGTCTCCAACTCCTCGAGGTTGAAGGGCTTCTCCAGGTAGAAGAAGGCCCCGGCCTTCAAGAGGTTGGCCGTCATCTCAAAGTTGGCGAAGGCGCTGTAGGCGATGGTGACGATTTCCGGACGGAGCGACTTGAGCTGCTTGATAAACTCCAGACCGTTGACCCTGGGCATCATGATGTCCGTGATCACCATCTGCACGTCGTGGAGTTCGATCTTCTGCAGGGCATCCTGGCCGTCGAAAGCCTGGAAGACCTGGTAGCCTTTGTAGCTCAGGAAGGCGGCTACAAAGTCACGCGTTTTCTTGTCATCGTCGGCAATCAGTATTCTCGGTGATTCCATTATCTCCCCGATTTCCGTTAAAGTTGCTGAGGATTGGACCGATAAAAAATCGTGTCGTGGGAAACTATAACGGCATCCGGCACAGATGTCAATAAAATGACTTTAACGTTGTCACCTTGGCATCTACGTGAGATAGCGTCAATTTTTTGCTAACGGGTGTCGGATTTCGGGCGCTTAGCAGCGGTCACCTCCGCCTGAGGCGACAGGTAGGTGGCGCTACCGGGGAAAAAAATTTCATTCAACCTTTGGCTCCGGCATCCGATTAGCATATATCAGGGGCGCACGCCCGAGGTCTCTTCTGGGACCGGAAAGAGCATACGGAGGAGATAATGCAGACCGCACTTAAGTTAAGGAGCGAAGAATCCGGTGGTGAGCTGATCCAGCTGGTCAGCTTCAACCTGGAAAAAGAGGAATACGGCATTAACGTGCTGATGGTGCGGGAGATCATCCGGATGCTCAACATCACGCGCGTGCCCAACACCCCGCATTACGTCGAGGGTGTCATAAATCTGCGCGGCAAGGTCATCCCGATCATCTCGCTTCGAAAAAAGTTCGACCTGATGGAGGCGGAGTACGACAAGCGGACCCGCATCATGGTGATGGAAGTGGTCGGCGAGATGATGGGCTTCATCGTCGACGAGGTTTCCGAGGTCATCCGCATCTCCGACAAGGAGATCCAGCCTCCGCCGCCGGTGGTGGCAGGCGGCATCGAACAGGAGTGCATGGCCGGGGTCATCAACCAGGCCGAGCGACTCCTGGTTCTGCTGGACCTGGAGAAGATGTTCTCCGCCGACGAGAGAAAGTTCTTCAGCAGCGTAGTCTAAAGCGCAACATGGGCTACCCCCCATTCCCGGAGCATAATCATGGCAATAGATTGCGAAGATCAGGAACTTCTGGAAGGTTTCCTGGCGGAAACGACAGAACTGCTGGAGAAGCTTGACGACGACCTGGTAACTCTTGAGAAAAGCCCGGAAGACTCCGAGCTCATGAACAGGATCTTCCGCTCGATTCATACCGTCAAGGGAGCTTCCAGTTTCCTTGGTTTCGATCTGCTGGTTAAGGTGACCCACAAGACCGAGGACGTCCTCAACCGCCTGAGAAAGGTGGAACTCTCCCTAAACTCCGAGATCATGGACGTGATTCTCGAGGCGGTGGACCTGGTCAAGACCCTGGTCTCCGACATCAAGGGGGGCGACATCGTCGAGCGCGACCTCGACACGGTGATCTCCAAGCTGATCCCCTTCCTCTCGGAGGGTGCCACCGAGGCCAAGGTCCTCGCGCCGGCGCTCTCCGCTCCGCCGCGGGCAGAGGGAAAAGCCGAGGAGTCCGCGTCCGGCAGTGCCGCGCTTGAAGAGGCCTCGCAGGCTCTCCAGGCAGCAGCAGCCGAAGCCATGTGCGCCCCCGCCAACGGGATCGCCGTCCCCGCTGTGGCACCGGCCCCCGCGGCTGAGGGCGCCCAGACGCAGCCGAAGAAGGCCCAGCCGGCCAAGGAGGCGCCGAAACCTCCCGCCGCCAAGGGCGAGGAACTGGCCGACAACTCGACGGTGCGCGTGGACGTGAAGCGACTGGACGACCTGATGAACCAGGTCGGCGAACTGGTGCTGGAGCGTAACCGCATGATCCAGCTCCATACGGACTACCAGTCCGGGCTCGATCCTGCCGGCTTCGCCGACGATTTCGGGAAACTCTCCAAGAGGCTCAACTTCGTCACCTCCGAGCTGCAGATGCAGGTCCTCAAGATGAGGATGCTCCCGGTAGAGAAGGTCTTCAAGAAGTTCCCCCGCATCGTCCGAAACCTGGCGCGCGACTTGGGCAAGGAAGTGGAGCTGCAGGTCTTCGGCGAGGAAACCGAGCTGGACCGCTCCGTCGTCGACGAGATCGGCGATCCGCTCATCCACCTGATCAGGAACGCCCTCGACCACGGGCTGGAGACCCCCGACGAGCGCGTGGCCGCCGGCAAGGGTCGCTCCGGCACGGTCGTACTTTCGGCCGCGCACGAGGGCAACCAGATCGTCATCAGCATCAAGGACGACGGCCGCGGCATCGATCCTGAGCGGATCTCCAGGAAGGCACTCGAGAAGGGGCTGGTCAGCGAGGAGCAGCTCGCCTCCATGGGGCCGCGCGAGATCCTCGACCTCCTCTTCCTCCCCGGCTTCTCGACCAAGGAGCAGACCACCGACCTCTCCGGCCGCGGGGTCGGGATGGACGTGGTGCGCACCAACATCAGGAAGCTGAACGGCATCATCGAGATCAAGAACGACGTGGGGCACGGAACAGAGTTCATCCTCAAGCTCCCACTGACCCTGGCCATCATCCAGTCGCTGCTGGTCGAGGTCGAACGCGAGGTCTACTCCATACCGCTGTCGTCGGTCATCGAGACCATGCGGGTCTCGAAGGACGAGTTCCACATGGTGGGCGGGCAGGAAGTGCTGAAGCTCCGCGACTCGGTACTGCCGCTGCTCAGACTGCAGCGGACCTTCAACTGCGAGGAGACCGGCGAGGACCGCAGCACCTGCTATGTGGTGATCGTGGGGGTGGCCGAGAAGCGGATCGGCCTGGTGGTGAGCAGGCTCCTCGGGCAGCAGGAGGTGGCCATCAAGTCGCTGGGCAAGTTCCTGGCCAATCTACCGGGTATCGGGGGATCGACCATCATGGGCGACGGCCGCGTAGCCCTTATTGTCGACCCGATCGGTCTTATCGGAGGCGGCGATGCTGCCGGCGTCAGGAAATGTGCCTGAGGGAAAGATAATGGCAATTGAAACCAAACCGCTGGATGTGAAAGGTGCCTCCCCGAAGATCTCCGAGAAGGACTTCGAGCAGCTCAGGGATTACATATATAACGTCTGCGGCATATATTTTCACAGCAGCAAGAAGTACTTCCTGGAGAGCAGGCTGGCCCGCCGGATGGAGGCTACCGGGAGCAAGACCCACTCCGAGTACTACCAGTTCGTCCGCGCCGGCGTCACCGGCAGTGGCGAGTTGAAAAAGCTTCTCGACGAAATCACCACCAACGAGACCTGCTTCTTCCGCAACATGCCGCAGCTCACCGCCCTGGAAAACAAGTTCCTCCCGGAAATCGTGGCTGTGAAGGGGAAGATCGGCTTCAAGAAGATCCGCATCTGGAGCGCCGGCTCCTCCTCCGGGGAAGAGGCCTACACCATGGCCATGATGCTCCTGGAGAAGCGCGCCACCCTGCTGAAGGACTGGATCATCGAGATCGTGGGGACCGACATCAACGAGACGGTGCTGGCCCAGGCAAAGGAAGGGGTCTACGGCAGCTATTCGGTCCGCAATACCCCGGACTTCTACCTGAAGAAGTATTTCAAGGAGGAAGCCCCCGGCAAATTTGTGCTCTCCCCCGAGGTCAAGAAGCTCGCCACCTTCAACCACCTCAACCTCTACGACGACAACAAGATGCTCTTCATGAAGAGCTTCGACTTCATATTCTGCGCCAACGTGCTGATCTACTTCGACACCGCCTCCAAGAGCAAGGTGGTTCAGCATTTTTACAACAATCTGCAGCCGTACGGCTACTTCTTCGTAGGGCAGTCCGAGTCGCTGCATGGCGTGAACGACAAGTTCAAAACCGTGCACTTCCCGGGCGGATTCACCTACAACAAGTGAGGATGATGGGTATGGAAAAGGCATCCATGATGCAGACGGCTCAGGAGATGGTGGAAAGTTTCGTTGATCTCCCCACCATCCCGCAGGTGGCCACCAGGGTGATCGAACTCCTGGACAAGCCGGGGGTGGAACTGGACGAGGTGGCAGACATGATCCTGGCCGACCAGGTACTGGCGGCGCGGGTCATCAAGATGGTGAACTCGCCGCTCTACAAGCCCGCCCACGAGATAAAGTCGGTCAAGAGGGCCCTCATCTATCTCGGGTTCCGCCACATACGCGAGCTGGCCTTCACCTGCTCCTTCGTCGACGTCTTCGAAGGGCGGGACGGCATCATCGATATCAAGAGCTTCTGGGAGCACTCCTTCGGGGTCGGCGTGGTGGCCAAGATCATCGCCCAGCGGGTCCGCTACCCGGACACCGAGAAGGCCTACCTGGTGGGGATCGTACACGACATCGGCGAGGTCTTCCTGAGCTACTACCGCCAGGACGCGTTCCGCTCACTCCTGGACTCGGTGCAGGGTCATCCTTTCCGGCTGGTGGAGAAGGAGGCGGAATTCCTCGGGACCTCCCACAACGAAGTCGGCCTCTGCATCGCCAAAAAATGGAACTTCCCCGCCGACTACTGCGAGGTGATCGCCCTGCATCATGCCCCCGACGAGGCTGTGCTCGATCCCACCCTCTGCGCCATCGTCAACCTCGCCGACCTCTTCTGCTCCGTCCGCAACCTCGACTACGGCGGCAACTCCTGGGTTTCCTTCAACCTGGCTGAGGAGAGGGCCTGGGCCATCCTGGGGGCCTACGCGCCCACCCTGGCAGGCCTTGACGTGGAGCGCTTCTGCTACGAGCTCGATGACAGGGTACCCGAGATCGCGGACATGGTCAGGTCGATCTTCAAAGGGATAGGAGCCTAGTTAAAGCCATGTTTCCCGCACAGCAAGGCAAATTGAGGGTGCTCATAGTCGACGACTCCTCCTTCATGCGCATGGCGATCAGGGGGATCCTCACCAAGGCCCCGCGCGTCGAGGTGGTGGGGGTCGCGGCGGACGGCGTGGAAGGGGTGGAGAAAGCGCTGGCCCTCAATCCCGACCTGATCACCATGGACGTCGAGATGCCCCGGCTGGACGGCATCGGCGCACTGAAGCAGATCATGGCCAAGCAGCCGACCAGGGTGCTGATGGTTTCCACCCTGACCTGCGAGGGGGCGCGCTCGACCTTCGAGGCCCTGGAGGCCGGCGCCATCGACTACGTCCCCAAGAACGTGAGCGACAGCAAGGACGCCCAGGCCATCTTCCAGCAGGCGCTCCTGGCCAAGGTCACGGAAGCTTCCCACGCCCCTGTTCCGAGGAGGGCAACCGGAGCCCCCAGAGTGGTCCGCCCCGCCCCTGCGGTACGCCCTTCGCACTTCGCCCACAGGCGGATCTCCTATGTCGGGATCGGCGCCTCCACCGGCGGCCCCGTGGCACTCCAGGAGGTCCTATCCAGGGTCCCGGTCAATTTCCCGCACGGTATCGTAGTCGCCATCCACATGCCGAAGGCCTTCACCGGCCCCTATGCCGAGCGTCTCAACGCCAAGTGCTCCCTTTCCATCAGGGAAGCCTCTGACGGCGACGTCCTCAGGGGCGGAGAGGTGCTGATCGCCCCTGGCGGCCGGCACACCTCGCTGGTCAAGCAGGGGAGCAGCATCATCGTCAGGACCGCCCCCACCACGGACTTCCCGCAGTACATCTACATACCTTCGGTCGACCAGATGCTGACCAGCCTCTGCGAAGCGAGCGGCGGTTCGATGCTTGGGGTTATCCTGACCGGGATGGGTAACGACGGCTTCAAGGGGATGAAGCACCTGAAAGGAAAAGGCGGGGTGACGCTGGTGCAGAATGAGGCGACCTCGACTATCTACGGTATGCCCAGGGCCTGCGTCGAGGGTAACGTGGCGGACGTGGTGCTCCCCCTGGACCAGATCGGATACGAAATAGGCAAGATAGGCAGCTAGTCACCGCAGCCGCGCCCTCCCAGGGGCGGCTGAAGTGATTCACCCCAATAAACGCTCCCCTCACCACGATCCTGCTAGCGCCTTCCCCGCAGATACAGTCCCCGGTCTGCAGCCTCCACCGCACACCCGGAAAATCCCTGACGCTTGAGCCTGAAGAGCATGAAAGGCGCCGCTATCGAGAGGCAGTTGGGGAAGAAGACCCTGAACTCGCCCCGGCTGTCAAGGAAACGGTCTATCCGGGCGATATCGCCAGGCAGTGCTACCTCTTTCGAACCGTCCTGCCCCTGTGATTGCTGCGGAGGTGGGAATAGAGAGTAGAAGATCACTTTCAATGTACTGGCAAGGCGTTGCGTGGTCTGACCCAATCTTTCACCTCGATTTTGGCTGCTACCCGTTCTATCAGGTCAAGCCGAGCGTCCTGCAGGAGCGGCTTCCGCCGCGAGGACCCGGCCGCAACGGCTGGCCTCTCATCAGAACCACCTGATCAACTCCCGCTCCATGTCGATCTGGTAGCGGTGCTTGGCCAGAAAGTCCATCCCCAGCAGGCCATCGTGCACCCCCTCGGTTCCCTTGTAGGAGATCAGTTCCACATCGGCGGGCATGGCAAAGGGTCCCACCACCAGGGCATCGATCCTCGCCACCCTGGAACTGATCAGCCTCCCGTCGGCGACCTCGGACTGCGAGATCTTGGTGGAGCGCAGATCGATCCTCAGCTTGGCGGCGAGATGCTCATGAACCGCAGTCCGCGTCGCCCCGGTGTCCAGCACCAGCTCGAGTCGTACCGACTCCCCTCCGTTTTTCAGGGTCACCGGTACCAGAACCTGGTTGTTCACTACCCTCATCCGCGTGACCTGCTCGCACTGCGTAAGTGCCCCCCTCGGCTCCTGCGGGGAGCGATCGACCAGCACGCTTTCGGCGATCTCCCTAATTGGCGCGGAGGCCACTGCAGGCATCGACGAATTCAGCCCGGAAGCACGGTAGGTAGTGGAAGAGGGAGGGCTCGACTCCTGTGTGGCTGCAGGCGCCGCCGGCATCGATCCGTGCTCACCGGTAACCACGCCCCAGAAGATATACAGGGCCGGCATGGCTGCTGCCGATGAGGCAGCAGCGATTGCGATACGGCGCCAGATGGCAGCGGATGCCGAGGGGGCCGCTGATTCGATGTCGAACCGCGCCATCAGTTCCAGCGCGTAGACCGAGAACTTCTTCCTGAGGAGCGGATCCAGGCACCCTTCGCCAACCTCGGAGAGCACAGCGATGCCGCGCCGGGTCTGCGCTGACTTGATCAGGGGGATGGCGATGAAGCTGATCAGATTCAGCACCGCGCCCTGCTTTTCCGCGTATTCCTGGGACTTCTTCGGCTGCCCCAACCGGGGAAGCACGGAGCGGCTCAGCTCGTAAAGTCCTTCGATGAGGAGGGCCTCCCGCCTGGCGGGGCCGTCGGCCTCCTGCAACTCGGCAGCGAGCCTTTCCTTGAGGGTGGAGCAGAGTCGATCGATGTCCATGTCACCTCCAGTCGGCACAGCGTCCCCGCCTTGCGACCGGCTGCTATTCCTGCCATGACATCGATATTGTATCCCACAAAACCAGCTCCGTCTTAGCCGGTCCAGGAAGAGGCTGCTGCCGGCGCGCGGCAAGGGTTGGAAGTGCCGGGGACAAAAAAAGAGCGGCCTGAGCCGCTCTTCGGTGATGCAATTTATCAGTCAGGCGTCAGCGCCTGGCCTTCCCGGCCACCTGGACCCTGACCAGCGCGCGCTCGAGGGCAGCCTCGTACACGCGGAAGTTCTTGTCCTCGGGGGTGAGGGCCTTGAGCTGGGTCTCGGCCCGGCCCATAGCGGCCTTGGCACGCTCCATGTCGATCTCGTCCGCCCTTTCGGCGGTCTCGACCAGCACGGTCACCTTGTCGTTCTCCACCTCGAAGTAGCCCCAGTTGAGGGCCAGGTGGTGCAGGGCACCGTCCTTCTTGTAGGCCAGTTCCCCGATCTTGAGCGAGGTCAGGAAGGGTGCGTGGCCCGGAAGCACGCCGAATTCGCCGAGAGCGCCGGTGGCGGTGATCTCGTCGACCTCTTCCGAGAGGACCTTCTTGTAAGGAGTTACCAGTTCAACCTTCAGTTTTTCAGCCATATAAACCTCTTGGTGAAGGGTGAAAGGTGAAAGGTGAAGGGTAAACTCCCCTACCTTTTCACCTGTCACTTTTCACCTTTCACATGATGTTAGACAGCCAGCGACTTCGCCTTCTCGATGGCCTCTTCGATGGTACCGACCATGTAGAAAGCCTGCTCGGGGAGGTCGTCGTGCTTGCCGGCCACGATCTCGGAGAAGCCCTTGATGGTGTCCTTCAGCTCGACGTACTTGCCCGGGGAACCGGTGAAGGCCTCGGCGACGTGGAACGGCTGGGAGAGGAACCTCTGGATCTTCCTGGCGCGGGCAACAACCAGTTTGTCCTCCTCGGAGAGCTCGTCCATACCGAGAATGGCGATGATGTCCTGGAGGTCCTTGTACTTCTGGAGGACGTACTGGACCTGACGGGCGATGGCGTAGTGCTCGTCACCGATGACCTGCGGATCGAGGATCCTGGAGGTGGAGTCGAGCGGGTCCACTGCCGGGTAGATGCCGAGCTCGGCGATCTGACGGGAAAGAACCGTGGTGGCGTCGAGGTGGGCGAAGGCGGTTGCCGGAGCCGGGTCGGTAAGGTCGTCAGCCGGAACGTAGATAGCCTGGACCGAGGTGATGGAACCTTTCTTGGTCGAGGTGATGCGCTCCTGGAGCTCGCCCATCTCGGTGGCCAGCGTAGGCTGGTAACCGACGGCGGAAGGGATACGGCCGAGGAGTGCGGAAACCTCGGAACCCGCCTGGGTGAAGCGGAAGATGTTGTCGACGAAGAGGAGCACGTCCTGGCCTTCCTCGTCACGGAAGTACTCCGCGATCGAGAGAGCGGAGAGCGCAACGCGGGCACGTGCCCCCGGGGGCTCGTTCATCTGGCCGTAGACCAGGGCCGCCTTGTCGAGAACGCCCGACTCTTTCATCTCCATCCAGAGGTCGTTCCCTTCACGGGTACGCTCGCCGACGCCGGCGAAGACGGAGAAGCCGCCGTGCTGCTTGGCGATGTTGTTGATCAGCTCCATGATGAGAACGGTCTTGCCGACGCCAGCGCCGCCGAAGAGGCCGATCTTGCCGCCCCTGGCGTACGGAGCGAGGAGGTCGACGACCTTGATGCCGGTGGTGAAAGCCTCAACCTTGGTGGACTGGTCCACGAAGGCCGGAGCTTCGCGGTGGATGCCGTATTCTTTCTCGTTGCCTACCGGACCCATCTCGTCCACCGGCTCGCCGATGACGTTGAGGATGCGGCCCAGGGTCTTGCGGCCGACCGGAACCGAGATCTGCTTGCCGGTGTCCAGAACCTTCTGGCCGCGAACGAGGCCGTCGGTGGAGTCCATTGCGATGGTCCTGACGGCGTTCTCACCCAGGTGCTGGGCAACTTCCAGAACCAGGTTGTTCTCCTGGTCGTCGATCGCCGGGTTGGTTACCCTGAGGGCGTTGTAGATCGGGGGAAGCTGCCCCGGCTCGAATTCGACGTCGATAACCGCGCCGATGACCTGCGATATTTTTCCGAAGTTCTGACTCATGTTACCCTCTTCCTCCTGCGGCCCCGGAAGGCCACTATTTTTATAAGTGTTAACCTTTGATGGATTCCGCACCGGAGATGATTTCCATCAGCTCCGTGGTGATCGCGGCCTGGCGCGCCCTGTTGTAGATCAGGGTCAGCTTGCCGATCATCTCCGTGGCGTTCTTCGAGGCGCTGTCCATGGCGGTCATCCTGGCGCCGTGCTCGGAGGCCACCGATTCCAGCAGCGCCTTGAACACCTGCACATCAATGTGCTTGGGGAGGAGTTCGTCAAGCAGCGCAGCCTTGGAAGGCTCGTAGATGTATTCGGTCTGCTGCTCCTCTTCGGCGCCCTGCTTGGGCGTAACCGGCAGGAGCTGCTCCAGGGTGATGTCCTGGCTCATGACGCTCTTGAAGGCGTTGTAGATGATGTAGACTTCGTCGTACTCCTCCGCCAGGTACCCCTCGATCAACTCCCCGGCGATCAGCGCGGCGGTCTGGTAGGAGAGGGTGGAGAAGATGTTGCTGTGGTTCTTGCGCACCGTGTGACGGTTCCTGAGGAATTCGTAGCCCTTGCGACCGATGGTCATCAGCGACATCTCGCTGAATTCACCCTTGCGCTCGTTGATGAAGCGCTCGGCTGCCTTGGAGAGGTTGGCGTTGAAGCCGCCGCAGAGGCCCCTGTCCGAGGTAACGACCACCAGCAGAGCCCGGCGGCCGTCGCGCTTGACCATCA
The DNA here is from genome assembly GCF_056994735.1 of Geomonas sp. NCBI lineage: Bacteria > Pseudomonadati > Thermodesulfobacteriota > Desulfuromonadia > Geobacterales > Geobacteraceae > Geomonas > Geomonas sp. The sequence continues at coordinate 1,082 of NZ_JBXKJL010000301.1, read as the reverse complement.
GCGGGCTGGCGTCGGCATCCTGGCTTTTCGCCAGGCGCTCCAGCACCTCTGCAAGCTTCGCTGCGTAGGGACGCGCGGCGACAACGTTTTCCTGGGCACGGCGCAGTTTCGCCGCCGAGACCATCTTCATGGCCGCGGTGATCTGCCTGGTATTTTTTACGGATACGATCCGCTTCTTGATACTTTTGAGATTCGCCATACGCTGTCCGTCCTTGGATTAGGCAGTAAATTCCTTCTTGAACTCTTCGAGCGAGGCGACGATCTGCCCCTTCAGGGTGTCGTCGATCGCCTTCTTGTCGCGGAGCTCGGCAAGGAGGTTCGCCTTCCTGGAATCAAAGAAAGCGTAGAGTTCCGTCTCGTAGCGGTTGAGGGAGCCGACCGGGTAGTCGTCCACGAAGCCGTTGTTGGCTGCGAAGATGATCAGGACCTGCTTCTCGTTCGGGATCGGCCGGTACTGCGGCTGCTTGAGGATCTCGACCAGACGGGCGCCACGGGCGAGCTGCATCTGGGTCGCCTTGTCGAGGTCGGAGCCGAACTGGGCGAAGGCGGCCATCTCGCGGTACTGGGCCAGAGCCAGACGCAGGGTACCTGCAACCTGCTTCATGGCTTTAACCTGGGCGGAACCGCCGACGCGGGAGACCGAGAGACCGACGTTGATGGCGGGACGTACGCCGGAGTAGAACAGGTCGCTCTCCAGGTAGATCTGGCCGTCGGTGATCGAGATCACGTTGGTCGGGATGTACGCGGCCACGTCGCCTTCCTGCGTCTCGACGATGGGCAGCGCGGTGAGCGACCCGCCGCCCTCCTTGTCGGAGAGCTTCGCGGCGCGCTCGAGCAGGCGGCTGTGGAGGTAGAAGACGTCGCCGGGGTACGCCTCGCGGCCCGGCGGCCGGCGCAGGAGGAGCGAGAGCTGGCGGTAGGCCGTGGCGTGCTTGGACAGGTCGTCGTAGATGCAGAGCGCGTGGCGGCCGGAGTCGCGGTAGTACTCGGCCATCGCGCAGCCCGCGTACGGGGCGACGTACTGCAGTGGCGCCGACTCCGACGCGGAGGCCACGACCACTGTCGTGTAGGCCATCGCGCCC
>NZ_JBXKJL010000300.1:0-2627 GCF_056994735.1 Geomonas sp. | reverse complement strand
ATGGTGCTTTAATAATGTCTATAATAAAAGTTGCTTGGTTTATTATAATGGCTGTTATTAAAAGTGTAATCAGTTCAATAATAGGAGTTGTTAAGAACGGACTAAGTTTAATAGATGGGGTTATAGACTTATTCTCAAACTTATTTAAAGGTAACTTTAAGGGTGTTTGGGAAGCTATAAAACAAATATTTAAAAGTGCCGTTGGGCTTATATTTAACATAATGAATTTATTGTTCCTAAGTAAAATCAAAGGGTTGTTTGTAGCTTTAAAAACAGGATCGATAGGAGTAGTTACAAGTTTATGGACAGGACTAAAAGGCTTGTTTAGTGGTGGGGTAAGTGCAATATTAATACCTATTAAAAACCTAGTTAGTGTGGCAAAATACGACTTTAATACTTTAAGAATGATAGGAGGAAGTATTTTTCAATCATTACTAAGTGTAGGGCAAATAATGGCTAGAGGTTTGTTAAATGCTATCAAAACTAACGTCGGACTAATACCATCTACTATAAGAAACTTAATGAATACAGCTATTAACGTATTAAAAAATATTAATCTATTCAGCATAGGAAAGAACATGATTCAAGGTTTAATTAATGGTATTAAGAACATGTTGCCAAACATTAAGGATGCCATGAAAGGCATTGCAGTAACAGCTAAAGGCACAGCCGAGAAAAAGCTTGAAATACATTCCCCATCAAGAGTATTTAAAAAAATAGGAGAATACACAGGACAAGGATATGCAATAGGTATATCTAATACAGAAAGAGACACAAAGAACGCTATTAAATCATTAACAGGATCAGCTATTAACAGTGTAGCAGAGCCACAAGCATATTCTAGTGGTAATACTTCTTTTGTGCTTAATATAAATAATCCTACTGTAAGAAATGACCAAGATATTAATGCTTTAACTAAACAAATAGATATAAAATTAAAAGAGTTCGAAAGCAGAAACAGAAGAACAAGAGGGGGTGTTTCAATTGCCTAATATAACATTTAACGGGGTAGCCATACCAACATTCATTAAAGTAACTAAAGTCACTACACAAGCCCTTCCAGACCTCGAGAACAGGACAGTAAAAGCACCAAAGTTAATCGGATTATATGATATGGGTACAACTCTAGGTGGTAAAAAAATAAAGCTTGATTTTACTATATTAAATGATGGGAAATACACAACACAGGATAAACAAGAAATAATAGCAGAATGGCTTAGAGGGGACAACTTCAAAGCCTCTAGGCTTGTCCTACCAGATTTCCCTAACTCTTATTACATGGCAAAGGTTAATAATAATATAGAAGTATCTGACGATATGTATTCTGGAAGTGGGACTATAGAGTTTATATTATTAAACCCTAATAGAATAGACAACAACCCATCAACAGCACTACTATCATCAACAACAACCATTGTAAACTATACAGGAACAGCAGAAATATATCCTGTAATTGTTTGTTATGTAAATCAAGCACAAAGCACTATACAAATAAACTTTTCAAATAGTAAATATAATAACTTTATAAAATTAGTTGGTAGTTTCCAAATTGGAGATGAAATAGCAATAGATTTGAAAACAAAAAGAGTAATTATTAATGGTGTTACAAATATGGCTATTTTAACTTTAGATAGTGGATTCCATAAGCTTATAAAAGGAAATAATACCTATACGAAAACCACAGCAACAAACGTTGATATAAATATTAGTTATTATAAGGAATACTTATAGGGGGTGTTTATATGCTTTATATTTTCAATAACACCGAAACCTTAATTGATATTATAAGTAATGATGGTAACGGAGATTCAATAATATTAAATGATAATTTTAAAAGACAGATAAACAAAGAATGGTCATATACATTTGATGTTAATATTAATAAAATGGTTGAGAAAAACATAAAAGTTAAAAATAAAATAGGCTTTTATGATGAAAACAACAACTTCCAATTATTCACTATAGAAAGAATAGAAGATAGTTTTGGTAGTAATGAAATAAAAACTGTTATTTGCTACCACGATTTTTATAATTTAGGGAATATAGTAATTGTAGATAAGTTATACACTACACCGGCAACAGCCAATACAGTAATGACTTATATATTACAGTATGCTCCTTATAAACTAGGGGATATAACAGACATAGGATCAGCAACAAACAAATTTTCTTTTAAGTATATATCTAAACTAGAAGCCTTAAATGAAGTTGTATCAACCTTTGGATTAGAAGTATCATACAGATTAACACTAAATGCAAATAAAACAGGAATTGCTGAAAGGCTTGTTGATGTTAAAAAGTTAGGAACAAATACAGGAATTAGATTTGACTTTGACCTTAATATTAATGAAATCAAAAGAACAGTAGACACAACAAACTTATTTAATGTCTTATATGGCAGAGGTAAAGAAGGAGAAGTTACAGACAGTTATGGTAATAGAAGAATAACTTTTGCTGATATAGTTTGGACAACACCAACAAACCCAATGGCTAAACCCGTTGGACAATCTTATTTGAAAGATACTGATAGTGTAACAAAGTGGGGACAGTTTGAAGGTGTTTATGACAATGAAACTATAGAGGACAAAGACTTATTAATACTTAGGACCTATCAAAAGCTAATGGAA
>NZ_JBXKJL010000299.1:0-7142 GCF_056994735.1 Geomonas sp. | reverse complement strand
GGGTGGAGCCGCTGGGGCTGGAGTACATCGGGGCGGCGCTGATCCGTGAGGGGCATGAGGTTACGGTGGCGGACCTGCGCTTCAGCCCCGGTCCGGCTACCTGGGTGCGCCGCACGCGTCCCAAAATGATCGGCATCTCCTGTCTGCACGCCCTGGAATACGACCAGGTGATCGAGCTGGCGCGCCAGGTCCGCCGTGCCAGCCCCGACGCCTTCATCATCGTGGGGGGACATGCCGCGGCGGCCTTCCCGGGGCCGCTCGAGACTCAGGAAATCGACGCGGTTTGCCTGGAGGACGGAGAGGAACTGCTGCCGCTGCTGGCGCGGGTGCTGGATAAAGGGGGATCGGCCCTGCAGGTTGGCGGCCTGCGCGTCCGTACCCGCGAAGGCTGGATCTCCTCACCGCCCGGCGCCGAGCGCCCCAGCCTGGACACCGTCCCCCTCCCTGCCCGTCATCTCGTTTCCCGCCACCGAAACGGCTACCACTGCCTCCTCTTCAAGCCTGTCTGGCTGGTGGAGACCGCCCGTGGCTGCCCGCATCGCTGCTCCTTTTGCTCCGTATGGCAGCTCTACGACCGATCCTGCCGTGAGCGCAACCTCGACGCGGTGGTCGAGGATTTCGCCTCGTCCGGAGATGCCGTCTTCGTGGCCGACGACCTCTTCTGGTACAACCCCGAACGAAGCATTGCCCTCGCCGAAGCTCTGAAGAAGCGCGGCGTCCACAAGCGCTGGATCCTGGTGCAGACCAGGACGGACCTGATCTGCAGAAGTGCCGAGTTGATGGAGGCGTGGAGGCCGCTGGCGAAGGACTTCGACATCTTCCTCGGTCTCGAGGGGGCGAGCGACCGGGCGCTGGCGGGGATCACCAAGGACTCCGAGATCAATGAAAGCGTAGACGCGGTCAAGATCGCCCGGGAACTCCGCTACGGCATCAACGGCAACTTCGTCATCGGTCACGAATGGAGCGAGGATGACTTTCGGGAGCTGTGGGATTTCGTCGAGCGGTACGGCCTGCAGCGCGCCGGCTTCACCATCCTGACGCCGCTCCCCGGCACCGACTTCTACCGCCAGATGGCGCCCCGCATTCCGGAACAGCCCTGGTCCAACTTCGACATGCACCACCTCCTCTGGGAGCCCAACCTCGGGGTGGAGCGCTTCTTCGAGCTCTACGCGGAAACCTGGCGCCGGTCCATACTCAACACCTCGGGGGACAAGAGCCTCATCGACTGGATCCGCCAGGTGCGCCCCTCGCAGATCCCCTACATCGCCCGGGTGCTCTGGCGCACGCAGCGCATGATGAAGCCGAAGGCGTACATCGACGAGCACTGGCAGACACACCTGGCACCGCAGCGGCGCCCCTTGGGGCAGGAGGCATAGGAGACCGCCATGAGATGCCTGATGAACCACATCGACCGCCGACGGGGAGGAATCGGTGTCGCGGCAGCCCGCTGGTCCGGCCTGGTATACTGAAACTCCTTGACTTTTTCCCACGATATCAAAGATATTGGACCGGTATGTGCTGTGCTGGAGCGGTTTACGAAGGCACCTCCCGCCCATGTTCTTCCCACAGCTTTTTGTTCCCATTGCGGGTGATGATGCTGTAACGGTGTCGGATGCGACGGCGCATGAGGGTCTCGGTTCGCGCCCGGAAGGGCGCTCCTACGCCCCCAGGAACCATGGCCCCCGAAGATTGCGTCACCGTAGGAGCGCCCTCCCGGGCGCGAACCCTTTCCTCCGGGACAATGGGCTTCCTACGAGCGCAGGAGCGTCCTTCCGGGCGCGAACCCACGCAAGATACGCTGTCCCTCACAAGCGGGATACGCCACAGGAAACTTATGTACAACGGCAGAGTTATCATCTGTGACGATGAAGTCGAAATACTGCGATACCTCAGCAAGATCCTGACGGCCAAAGGTCTCGACCTGGAGGTATTCAGCTCCGGCACCGCCCTCATGAGCAGTCTGGAGGGGCGCGGCACGGTCGAGAGCGACCTGCTGCTGCTCGACGTCAGGATGCCCGACCTGGACGGCATCGAGATCCTGCAGCGCATCAAGAAGATGAGGCTGGAGATCCCGGTGGTTATCATGACCGCCTACGCCTCCATCAATTCGGCCATCGAGGCGATGAAGCTCGGCGCGTACGACTACGTCACCAAGCCCTTCCCCAAGGAGAAGATCTTCGGCATCCTGGAAAAGGTCCTGGAGCGCAAGGCCCTGCTGAAGGAGAACTCGGCGCTCAAGGATGAGCTGGGAATCGCCTCCTCCGCCAGCCCGCTTATCTTCGCAAGCGACACCTTTCGCGAGGTCCATGAGATGGCCATGCTGGTAGCTCAAAGCGAGTCCAACGTGGTGATCCTGGGCGAGTCAGGAACCGGCAAGGAACTGGTGGCCAGCCTGATCCATAACAACAGCCCGCGCATCAAGGAGCGATTTCTCACCATCAACTGCGCCGCGCTCTCCGACACCCTCCTCGAAAGCCAGCTCTTCGGGCACGTCAGGGGCGCCTTCACCGGCGCCATCAATCACCAGAAAGGGATTCTCGAGGCCGCCAATCACGGCACCCTTTTCCTCGATGAAGTTGCCGACATGAGCCCGGCTATCCAGGCGAAGCTCCTGCGCGTGCTGCAGGAAGGGGATTTCATCCCTGTCGGTGACACCAAGGGAAAAACCGTCGACATCCGATTCCTGGCGGCCACCAACAAGGACCTGGAGGAAGAGGTGCGCCAGAAGCGTTTCCGCGAGGACCTCTACTTCCGCCTCAACGTGATCTCCCTCTATCTCCCCCCGCTGCGCGAACGGACAAAGGACGTGGAACTTCTCGCCAGACACTTCCTCAAGAAGTACGCCGCCCGGATGAAGAAGGAGATCAACGACTTCACTCCGGAGGCGCTGCAGCTGATCAGAACCTACCACTGGCCCGGCAACGTCAGGGAGCTGGAGAACGCCATCGAGCGTGCCGCCATCCTCACCCGGGGCGATCTGATCAGGCCGGAAACCCTCCCGGTGTGGCGCAATATTCCGGCACCACCCGCTCCGAAACAGGCGGAGGGACGGATGGTCTCTCTGGAAACGGTGGAGCGCGAGCACATCCTTCAAGTGCTGAAGGCTTCCGGCAACAACAAGAGCCGCGCCGCCAGGATCCTCGACATCGCCCGAAGGACCCTGGACCGCAAGCTCGAAGAGTACGGCGTTGAGGGCGGGGGTGAAGCCTGATGCACCGGCGCTTCCCGATCCGGGCCAAGCTGACCTTCGGAGCCCTCGTCCCCCTCTTCGTAGCCTTCATGATCTCCTCCCTGGCCGGTTTCTACCTGATCAAGGCCAAGATCGGGACTGAAGCACAGGAGAAGGTGCGTACCGACCTCAACTCCGCGCGCGAGGTCTACGGCAACGAGCTGGCGCGGATCGGCGAACTGGTCGATCTCACCGCTGCCAGCCCCTTCACCGCCAAGGCCATCGAGACCCGCAGCACGACCATGCTCGACTCGCTGCTGCGCCCGCGCCGGCAGAAAAAGCATCTGGACCTCCTCACCGCAGTCGACAGCTCCGGCAGGGTCATCTACCGTGCCCACAATCCGCAACTCGCCGGGGACAGGCAGGAGACGTACTTCCTCGCACAGGCCCTCAAGGGTTCCCAGGTCACCGGCACCACCCTCCTGACGGGAGAGGAACTGGCCAAGGAGAGCCCGGAACTGGCACATCTCGCCTCCATCCCGGTGGTATCGACGCCGCATTCCCGGCCGAGGGGGTCGACGGTCGAGCGCTCGGGGATGTTCATGGTCTCGGCAGCGCCGGTACGCGACGCCGACGGCCGGGTGATCGGAGCGCTCTACGCGGCGGTGATGCTGAACAACAACAACGCGCTGGTGGACAAGATCAAGGAGATCGTCTACGAAGGCGTCAAGTTCCAGGGCGCCGACGTCGGAAGCGCCACCCTATTTCTCGGCGACACCCGCATCGCCACCAACGTCCTGGCCTCCACCGGCTCGCGTGCCATCGGGACCCGCGTTTCGGAGGAAGTTTACAACCGCGTCATCCTGCAGAAGAAAAAATGGGTGGGACGGGCCTTCGTGGTCAACGACTGGTACTTCACGGCCTACGAGCCGATCCTCGACCTGCGCGGGGAAGCGATCGGTTCGCTCTATGTGGGGATGCTGGAAAAGCCGTACACCCACATGCAGAAGAGCGTGAACTCACTGATGTACATCGTGCTGCTGGTCACCTCCTTGATCGGCATCGCCCTCTGCTGGTTCATCGGCTCGCTTTTGGCCCGGCCGATCAAGGAACTGGAGAAACTGGCGCACAGGGTGGCTTCGGGCGAGCGAGACCTGCAGATGGAGGTGAACTCGGCCGACGAGGTCGGCGACCTCGCTGATGCCTTCAACAAGATGACCCGCGCCCTCACCCGCCAGGAGGCCGAGATCGGCCAGTTGCACCGGGGGCTGGAGCTGAAGGTGCGGGAGCGCACGGCGCAGTTGAGCGAGAAGAACCGGCTGCTGCTGCAGACCCAGGCGGATCTGGCGCGGGCCGAGAAGCTGGCGGACCTCGGCATCGTCGCGGCCGGCGTGGCTCATGAGATCAACACCCCGCTGGCGATCATCAGGGGAAATACCGAGGTCCTGGAGATGTGCCTGCCGCCGGACCATGCCAACCGGGAAGAGGTCGACATCATCAGCCGCCAGACCGAGAGGATGGCCAAGATCGTCGGAAACCTGCTGGCCTTCGCCCGGCAGAAATCGCTCAACCAGAAAAAGCTCAAGGTTCACGAGATCCTGGACGACATCCTGAGCCAGATCGGCCACCAGAGCCCGCTCGATTCCGTCACCGTCATCCGCGATTACTCCCCGGATCTGACGGAGATCCAGGGGGACGCCGACCAGCTAAGGCAGGTATTCAGCAACCTGATCTTGAACGCGGTACAGGCCATGCCGGAAGGCGGGACGCTCAAGCTCGGCACCAGGCCGGGAGACGGCGGCAGCGGCTGCGTAGTGGAGATATCCGACACCGGCAAGGGGATTCAGCCGGAGCACCTGGAAAAGGTTTTCACCCCCTTCTTCACCACCAAGGACAACGGCACCGGCCTCGGGCTCTCCGTTTCCTACGGAATCATCAAGGACCATGGTGGAGACATCGAGGTGGAAAGTCACCCCGGCCACGGCACCTCCTTTCGGATAGCCATTCCGGGGCAAGCGGAGTTAGCAGGAAGCGTGGTCGGAAGCGACGATGTGATCTGAATAGAGGTATAGCGAAAGGAGAGAAAGATGGAGATCGGATGGAGTGACACCCTGGCCACCGGCGTGGCCGAAATCGACAACCAGCACAAGGAGATCTTCAACAGGTTCGAAAGGCTCTTTAACGCCTGCAGCCAGGGGAAAGGCAAGGACGAGGTTCTGGAATTGCTTCGTTTTCTCGAAGAGTACGTGAAGGAGCACTTCGCGGCCGAGGAGAGGCTGCAGTTGAAGAACGCCTACCCGGACTATGCAGCCCACAAGGCCGAGCATAATCGCTTCATGGCCGATGTGGCCAAACTCACCGCCGAACTCAAAGCCGAAGGCGCCACACTCTCGCTGGTGATCATGACCAACAAGACGCTCGCTTCCTGGCTGGTCCAGCATATCAAGAAGACCGACATGGAGTTCGCGACCTACCTGCGCGAGTCGTAACCCCGTCACCGGAGTGAAGTCCCTCTCCTGCTGGACGGTCCTCACCTGGAATAAAAATGGCCCACCGAAAGGCGGGCCATTTTTACATTCCGGACTGCCTCAGCGGGCAGCTTCACCCACCCCCCAGCCCCCTCCCGCTTGCGCGCCGAAGCGCTACAGCGCGCAGGCCCGTCAAGGGAGGGGGGGGAGCCTCCTGTAGGGAGAGCGTCGCGGTGCGGGGGGTAAACGGGTCGAGGTCGCGATCGGCTAAGGCGCCGCGGCTATTTCTGCTCCCCAGTCGGCTCGGATTTCCTCTGGCCGTCCTTCCCCTGCTGGCGGAACTTTCTGTGCCTGGACCGCGAGCGCGACCGCTCCCTGGCGCCTTCGGAGGGGGCTGCGGTGCCGGGTGCGGCATTAGCCTGCGCGGGCTTCGCCGGAGCCTGCTTAGCCTGTTGGTTGGCCCCCTGCGGGGCAGGCCTCGGGGTAGACTTCGCCTGCTGTGGGGCTCTCTGCTGGGGGGCTCTCTGCTGTGCGCCCCTGCCTTGCGGGGCGGGCCTCCCCTGCCCTTTCTGCTGGGACTGCTCACGTGGCGCCGGCTCAGGCCGGTTTGGCGACTTCAGCCTGGCAATCAGATCTCGAGCCCAGTCCGCGTCACCGTCGCAGCATTCCTTCGCCACATACTCCAGATCTTCGGGAGTCGTCTTGGTGGACTTGATCTTGAAGAGCCGCTCTATCAGCTCCTTCGACCAGTAGTACTCCCTGATGTATTTCCTGCCGTCAATTTCCTCGTAGCTGTAGTCCGTACATGGGACCACCCTTTTCAGCCACTCCGGCGATACCTTCAGCCGCGCCGCAGCCGTGGTCTTTTCATGATGTTCGCCATCATCGGAACCCTTGCGCACGATGGTCGTGGCAGAGGTAGAACTCTCCGACACCGCAGCCGTTTCCGCCAGTGGTGCGAGGTAGCCCGCCAGGTCCTCGAGCTCCTCATCAACAAGAGCCCCGATCCCGAGCTGGGAGGCGAAGACAACCCCCGGCCGATCAACGCTGAAATTGAGGTTCAGCTCGCTTTCGCCTTCCTGGCGACCGATGCTTACCTCAAGGTCGAACTCCCCCTCGGAAAGTTCCTCGGCCACTTCCCCCTCCACACCGTCGAGCACGGCCTGCATCAACCTCTCTCTGAGCACCCCTTCCTGAGGCCTGAAATAGGCATAGCCGTGCAACTTCTCCACGTAATCGGTTACCGCTTGAAGCTTTGCTGAAGTCATATCAATCCCGTTTACTGCCGTTCTTTCTTTCGATCTATTGGCATCCTCTGCACCATTTATACCGCACATGGCCCAGTATCCAACCGCGTACCTTAGCATAATCATGACCAGTTCGACTACCCATGATTTGCATTGACGGGCAATGAATCTAATTAAGAGGAGATCGAAGCCGGCGATGCATTGTCGGAAGGTGTGCCAGAAGGCACCTTCAACCCCTTCGCCACACCCTATGGAAGG
>NZ_JBXKJL010000298.1:0-1221 GCF_056994735.1 Geomonas sp. | reverse complement strand
CTCAGCAGCTTGCCTTCGGTGCTGTAGGTCAGGGTGTTCTTCTGCCAGGGCTGCAGGCCTGCAATCCCGGTGGCCAGCTTATACTCGCCCTGCGTCCCATAGCCTTCTCCGGTCACCATGAAGCGGTTCTGGCCGGGGATGGTGAACTCACGCGCCGTCATCTTGTTGAGGGTCAGGGTGCCGGTCTTGTCAGAGCAGATGGCTGAAACGCTACCCAGCGTCTCCACCGATGGCAGGCGCTTGACGATCGCTCCCAAAGCTGCCAGCTGGCGTGTGCCCATGGAGTACATGGTGGTCACCACAGCCGGCAGGCCGGTTGGGATGGCGGAGATCGCCAGGGCGATGCCGGCGATAAAGATGGTATCCAGCGACTGTCCGTTGCGTTTTCCCAGGATCACCATAATGATAAACGCCAGACCAGCCAGGGAGGCAATGATCACCGTCAGGCGGTCAAGCTGCTTCTGAAGCGGGGTCTTGTCTGCCTCGGTCTTGTTCAACAGATCAGCGATGTTGCCCATCTCGGTGCCCATGCCGGTGGTGGTGACGATCATCTCGGCCCGCCCGCGCGTGACCGAGGTGTTCATATAGGCCATGCAGTGGCGGTCGCCCAGCGGGGCATCCGCTTTGGCGATCGTTTCGGTGTCTTTGGACGAGGCTACGCTCTCACCGGTCAGGGCCGCTTCCTCGATCTCGAGCGTGGCGGTCACGAACAGGCGCCCATCGGCCGGGACTCGGTTGCCCGCCTCCATCAGCACGACGTCACCCGGCACCAGCTCCTCGGCGTTGATCTCGACCGCCTGCCCATTGCGGCGCACGCGGGCGATGCTCTTCATCGTCTCCGCCAGGGCCGCCAGGCTGGCCTCAGCCTTGGCCTCCCCGCGCATCCCCAGGATGGCATTGAAGACCGTCAGGCCAACCAGCACCAAGGTGGTGCCCCACTCATGGGTGAAGATCTGGTTGATGATCGCCGCACCCAGCAGCACGAATTGCATCAGGTCTTGATATTGTTCCAGAAAGGCTTGCAGGCCTGACTTTTTCTTCTTCTCTGCCAGCTTGTTCGGACCATATTTCTCCAGCCGAGATTTCGCTTCATCCCCGCTCAGCCCCTTGGCCGGGTCGACTTGCAGCTGTTTCGCAACTTCTTCGCTCGACAGGGTGTACCATTTTGTTTTATCCATCGAATCCGTCATTGTTGGTTACCTCCTTCTTCTAATATTTTTG